>PMYF01000472.1:0-11669 GCA_003171295.1 Acidobacteriota bacterium
GTGTAGGAGGGAATTAAGGCGGGGACCGAACGTGTTGGTAGCACGCCACGATCCCCTGGCCAAAAGCAAGCCCGGCAAGGAGGCTCACCTGTGGTTACCACCAATCATAACGCAGTTTCATCGATCCGTAAGTCATCCCCCACAACCCCTCGGCCGAGAACGATTCAAGGCGCCAAGATCCCCCCAACCCTAGCCCTCGCCCTCAAGAAGGGCTTCATACCGAACGGCCACGTCGCCGGACCCGTCTCTATGCACGGCAACACAGAGATTCTGCGCGGAACCGCAACCTTCGAGGAAGGGGGAATGGGCTGGCTGGAGTGCCCCGTTACCATCACCATCACTTATGACTGGGAAAAGCTCCGCGCCACCTGCAAAACCGTGCAATTCACCTGCTGACACAACCACCGGGGGCCTTGGCCGGGACAACCCAAGCCTGGGCCCCCAATCTTCCGAAGGGGGATACTTCCATGAAACGCACAGCGATCTATATTCGAGTTTCGACCCACAACGGCCAGCATCCCGAAATGCAGGCCGCCGAGTTGCGGGCCTACTGCGAGCGTCGCGGGTGGGAAGTCGTGGCCGAGTACATTGACGAAGGTATCAGCGGGGCCAAGGAACGCCGACCACAGCTTGACCGCCTATGGGCTGACTGCCGAAAGCGCCTTGTTGATGCCGTGGTGGTTTATCGCTATGACCGTTTCGCCCGCAGCCTCCGTCAACTGGTAAATGCGCTCGAAGAATTCCGGGCGCTCGGAATCGACTTCGTGTCTCTCCATGAAGGTGTGGACACCTCGACACCGAACGGGCGCCTGGTCTTTGGCATCTTTGCCAGCATCGCCGAGTTTGAGCGGGAATTGATTTGCGACCGCGTGAAGTCTGGCCTTGCTTACGCCCGCGCCAAGGGGAAGCGCCTCGGAAGGCCCATAGTTGTCGTGGACACTTCTACGATTGCCTCCCTGCGCGCGCACGGGGCGTCCTGGAGCACGATCACAAAGGGCCTGGGCATCGGCAAGGGAACCGCGCAACGGGCCTTCTACGGCTTGCCCAAAAACCCCACCGCACAACCCACCGCAAGCGTCTGATTCTGCAATGGGGCGGGAGGCTCATTCTCTCGCCCCAGAACCATTAGATTCTGGGCAATCCTTCGTTGTGGCTGCCCACCGATGGTTCGATAGAAGTTGCCTTTATGCCATTCTCACAGCGGTCTGATGAATCAAGGTAGGCGCCGCGACCCCCGACCGAAAGATGCTGACATTTTTTCACCACCGGGCCGGGCAGCAATGTGCGGCCTTTTCATTTCAGGCGAGACGATAGGTCATCAGACGCCTCTGATAGTTGTTTTCGGAGATCTTCCGTCTTACTGCTCAAGCCAGCTTCCTCGCTCTGTAGAGGCTGAAACTCCTCGACCCAGAACGCCACTTGCTTCGCCGGAGGCAACTTAGACATTTCTCCAATGACGCCCACCTCCTTCTCGGTGAGTGCAATGATTTGTTTAGCTAGATCAATTGCAGCCGAGTCGAAAGCCAATATTGAGGAGATTCGGGCGTCAAGATTGTAGCCACGGACATCTGCCAGACTGGCTGACACGCTCTGAACCTTCCTCTTCCATTCCGGCAATAGTCGATCAATCTCGTTATAAGCCTCTACGTAATCGGTCGTCGTCTTCAGTTCTCGGTTTTTGATGGCGCTGACTTTAGTGCCGATCTCCCCCGCCGACAAAGCTCCGCTAATTAGAGCTTCAATCTTGTGCACTTTCTCGCGGTTGTGTCCGTTTCTGATACCCGCAATCGTTGCGCCGAGAATGGCGAGTCCCATGAACCCTGCGGTTACGAGAAGGACATTGTTGTGCCTTCGTCGAAAAAATGCCGAAGTGGATGGCTCACGATTCAAGATTGCCTTCCAATCAGCAGCAATGAAGAGGATAAAGAATAGGAGCGGAGCAATATTGGGGGCTTCCCACTTCACGTCTTGCGAAAAGGTCGCTTTGGAAGCTATCAGGAAGAAGACCGACCCAATCCAAATGAAAAACATTAGCAGCAAGAAGCAAAGCGAGACGTATTGCCATTTGGTTGTCTTCCCCCTCGGTGTCGCCAAATCTACGGCGATGCTGGTTGGGAGAGAGGTAGAAGCGGGAGTGCTCAGCGGGAGAGGGCTCCCCGCAGCATCGGGAGGGTCGGTGCCGGTGGGCTCTTCCTTCCGGGTTTTCCTCTCCGGCCCCTCATCCCGTCTCTTGTTCCACATCTGCCGCAACTTGGGCCACGCCGGCCCCACTATGCCAGCAATTAGCAATGCAGCTATTCCGAGCGCGGTTGCAGCAATCATCTTGAGCCGAATCTGTGGCATGTCTATTTCGTCTTGCGGGTAGTATGGCGGCCTCCATACCCATCCACTGCGGAGCGGTCGACGGTGGGTCTCGCCGTCCGAATTCCACCGCATTTCGTACGGGACCCAAATGCATAGCCAAGCCAAGGTCAGCGCATAAAGAATGAGAATGACCTTCTGAGAAGTGCTGATGCTGATTCGAGGTGTACGTCCAGGTGAAATGCCGTCAACGGGCATAGCGCACCGCCGGTTAGGATGCTCTCAGGGTTGGTACTTGGGGGGAAGCATACGCCGAGCATTGGTGCTCGTCAAGGGAGTGTGGCGAAACCATGGAGAAACCCAACCAAATCCCAACGGCAATCTTCGGGAAGCAACCCGCACAACTTGAGTGGATTACGAACAATGGGCACTGTTTAGCGGGTGCCCGAAAAGTTTGCTACACTTCGCCTTATTTCGCCTGGCCCGATGTCATCCCTGGCGCGTTTGCCTCGGAGAGTTTCGCGCGCCATCTTCCCCGACTCGCCCGTGCTCGATGTGGCCACTGTTCGGGTGGCTTGTTGCGGCCTCGGGAGGCGTATGACACGCTTGAGGATAGCTTTCAGCAACACGTTCCCCCGGCCACGCCGACGCCGCAGGCCACAACTCCCCATTATCCCACCGTGCCCGAGATGCTTCAGCAGATGAGGGCACAGCAAACGGCGGACGATATCAGCGCCATCCGGTGGCTGCTTTATGACCAGCAGTTTGGGATTAAGTGAGAGAAATTCTACGTACCTTTTCTCTCGTAAGCTCGGGGTGTGCTATTTCAGGAGCCTGAAAGAAATCAGTTCTGCGTGGCCGGTCTGCCTCCACGCTTTTTCCTTGTGCGAATCGGCCACGATTTGGCGAAGCCCTCCCTTGAAGCGGTTCCACACGTTTTCAAGAATCTCTAGTTCCTCAGGCTGGAACGCATCGGGCTGGAAGGGCTGCAAGGGTTCCAGCTTGTCCACCCCGTGGGCTGCTATAATCCCTCGCCGCTGCCACTCCCGAAAAACCATTCTGTAATCGTCGATCGCCGGCCCCCAGGGAAGGCGTGCATATCGGGCGCCGGTGATACTAACACCACGGTGTCGGTAGTTCTCCGCGTCCGCGTACCAGCACAATTTGTTGATGTGAAGTGGCCCAATAGCGGCGCGACGCTCAGCCGCTTTGTGGAGAAAGAACAGCGTCACCTGCCCAAGTTTGATAACACTGAAGCCCCTTCCGCCCGAGAATTCGTCTGCCTCCCCACCCTGATTGAATTTGATCACGGCAACGTTTTGCTCAGCCCGCGCTAGGTTCGACTTCAACCGGATCAACTCGTCGCTCGATTTGTCCTGGGCTTTCCCAAGTTCCCAACGCTTCACACTTGCAACGCCAACATTCAGGTACTTCGCAAACGCCTCTTGTGTCATGCTCAATCGGTTCCGAATAATCCGTATCTGTGCCGAGGTGAGGAGGCCCTGCTTTACCCGGTACGCGTCAGCAAGTTCTGTCGTGAATGGGTCGATTTGGCTGGCGTGCAGCGTAGTGTAACCGCACTCGGAGCACACCATCGCCTCGGTATCGACAACGAGCTTTTCGCCAGCGTACTCACCCGGAACCCTGGCTCGTTGGCTGCGCATCTCCGCGCCGCACTTGTAGCAGTTCATAACTCCTCCTTCGGCGTTCTGTCAGAGTGAAAGGAAACAATGAAAAGCGTCTCTCTCACAAAGCAGAACTTTAGATACATCCTTCGCCCGAAGTGGGCTGAATCCCAACAAAAAGCGAACAATTCCGCGCCTTTGCAGGCCTTCTCGTAGGACCGTAGCGGTGGCCGTGTGCCAGCGTAGTGCTCTGGCGTAAACTCATTGGCTGCGACCTCTAACGCTCGAGTCATTTCCGCCGCAGTCCACAGGCGTAAGTCTCGGAACTCCGCGATTTGCTTCTCCGGGCTCGCCATAAGCCAGTCGGCAGCGGCGATCTTCGCCCTGACCTTGAGAATCTTCCCGCGTAGTTCTGAATGGGCCGGCCTCTGCATGTGCCGTAATGATTGGTATCATATGATACCGAGTCGTGTCAAGTCTCTTCCGCGGGGGCAAGAATGTTCGCTTAACCTTGTTGGGGCGACCGACCTTGGAAGCAATTGATGTTTGAGTTGTCGAGGACCTTCTCTGGCAGGCCCCTGGCGAAGTAAGCGCAGAGGCCGCTTCAGGGCGTGGTCGGACTGAGGGGCTTTGTCGCGTGTTTCATGTCTGGGCTTTCGACAAACATCACGGCGGCAATCGTCGCTACGGCGCCTCCGTGTGCCGGCTTCAGCTACTGCGACGCAATATCACGAGGCCAAGTCGGGGTCCTCATAGACTCGCAGCAGGGAACGGGCAAATTCGTACTCCGACACCCGCTCGCTGGCGGCTTCCTCGATCAAGTGCCCTTCCTCGACCAGCCACCTATGAAGCGTCGCTCCGTCCAGTTTCAGTTTCTCTTGGTGGGCCGCAACAATAAATCTCTGCCACCGCTGCTCATCACAATGGTGCAGAACTATGTCCCTGCTGGATTCTGGTCCCATAAACCCACGAAAAAGATTGGCTGCGCCCTTAGACAACACATCCTCCAATTGAAATTCGTCCGAGGTGAGTTCAATTTGAACGGCCGCTTGCGCTGCGAATGGCTCAACAAATCTATGGAAAAACTCGTCCATGACCCGATTGAATTGCTCGGTGGACAACCACCCGAATTCCTTCGGCACGACATTTGAGACGGCGACTTCCCGGTCATTTCTAAAGGTCAACCATAACATGCCATGCGGGCAGTCCTCTCTTGAAGGAAAACTAAAGCATATCGGCGGTTGAGAACTGAGAATCCCAACTTTGCCCATCTCGCTTGCCGTGTCACGCGACCAGCCCCCGCTGAGATGCGCCTCGATCTCCCCCAGAAGATTCTTCAAGGCATCCGGTTCGCCCTTCATCACAAGGTCTTTATAAACGTTCATGGTCACCTCACTGCGCAAAGATTAGTCCCAAGATGAACCCCCGTCAATCCTGCCGAATGTCCGACACGCAAGAGTGTCCATTGGCCAAACCGATTTCCTGGTTCCCACGTCACAAGCCAGGCGGCCGCACCCAGTCCCAGAAGGCTCCTGGGGCGACCGATGAGACAGCGATCATTTGCTGGGCAACCGGCTCGCCGGCCGACCAAGAACCCTCTAAATCCTCCAAGTGTGCCGCCTCATCCCAAATGATGACCGTAGGGTGATAGAGTCTCACTTGGTCCGCGCCGCTTGGAACACCCTGAAGAATCGAACCGTTGCGCCAACTTATTGCATCGCCCGGTTGATCTTCCATCGGCTTGGTGAGGGGAAATTCCTGCTTGAGCCGTTCGCCCTGTTGATCGTAAAGAGTCCTTCCGTAGCCAGGGACGCCAGCGCCTTTGATCAGGTCTATAGCCTTCCCTTCTTTCTGTGTCTGCACGATCACGCGGGTACGCGGACGGGTTTGGCATAACCAGACACCGTAGCCGATGACACACCACGACACCATCATCTCACGCGACTTTGGAATCAAAAGCCGGTCTTTGGTCTGGAGAATCCGAAATAGCCAGGGGAAGTATGGGAGATTGGCAAACGGTTGGTACGGGCCGTCGAATCCGTGCGCTACCCACTTTTCGTCGTAAGACTTCGTACACTCTTGCAGCCAGTAGAGGGGGGCCGGGCGGGCGCCGTCGCCTTTCAGGACTGCGGGTAGGATCCTATCCTGAAAGTCTTGCTCCTCTAAAAGCGCGTGTAGTTCTGCGGCCTCAACGTCACTGAGCATTAGCCGTCCGCTTGGCCCAGAGTTCAGCGATTCGAGCCTCGCGCTCCTCGGGAGACATCGCCCGCGTCTCATCAGCAACGGTAACGTCTTTTTCTTCCCGAGTCACAAACACCTGACTACCTTTGAGCACATCCGTTGCGGCCTTCAGCGCATCGAGTCCGGCTGACAACCCGCGCTTGAATGCCTGGTCGAGCCTCCGCTTCAAATCGTCACCATCCAGAACCTCAATGGGTTTGGTTCCCGAAGCCTGCATATCCCCAGCCTCAACGCCCTCGATGGCCTTGCGGAACACGCCAATAGACCCAGGGATGAGGTCGAGAACCTCCTGCCGGTGTGCCCGGACAATTTCCTGGTATTGACGATGGCCCAAAATCTCCCGGACGGTCGAGCGGGCTACGCCTTCTTCCCGCGCGATTGCGGAGTTCGTTTTACCCGTGATTTTCTTGGCTATGATGCGGCTCTGCGTGGCTTCGGGAGTGTAGGGTCCACGTGGCCCGCTAGCCTTTTTCTGAGTGTTTTTGCCAGATTTCGTTTCGGTCATTCGCTAGTCCCCCTCAAACCCACGATGGCAGGTGGCGTGACTGTGTGTCAACCGGTCCCGGCCATTTCCCTGAGTACAAGATCGGTACAACTTGAGCGTTCCCGGCGTGCTTTTCAGTGCTTTTCGGTTGCCAACCGTGCCGCAGAATCATTGACTTAGAACATCCTGAGATGCTAGATTTTCAAAGGGTTAGGAAACAGTCTCGCGTTTGGCAAAGGCCTGCTCCCACACTCGCACCACGCGGTGAATCTCCCCTTGGTTCGCATTCTGCGCGCAACCGGCGGAACGATGGTTTCATGATCGACGCTCGCTTCATTCGCAACTTCTCGATTGTCGCTCACATCGATCATGGCAAGTCCACGCTGGCCGACCGCCTGCTTGAGATCACCGGCGCGCTTTCCAAACGCGAGATGTCGGAGCAGGTCCTCGACTCCATGGACCTGGAACGCGAGCGCGGCATCACCATCAAGGCCCACGCCGTGCGGCTGCACTACAAGGCCCACGACGGCAGCGAATACCTGCTCAACATCATTGACACGCCGGGCCACGTGGATTTCTCCTACGAAGTCTCGCGCAGCCTCTCCGCCTGCGAAGGCGCGGTACTGGTGATTGATGCCTCGCAAGGGGTGGAAGCCCAGACGCTGGCCAATGCTCAGCTCGCGATGAACAACCATCTCGCCATCGTGCCGGTCATCAACAAAATTGACCTGCCGGGCGCCGACATCGAATCCACTAAGCAACAGATTGAGCACGCCCTGACGCTTGATCCCAAGGAGGCGCTGCTCATCAGCGCGAAAGCCGGGGCCGGGGTTGAGGATGTACTGGAAGCCATTATCGCGCGCATCCCTCCACCCACGGGATCGCCCGAGGCGCCGCTCCAGGCGCTGATTTTCGACTCCTGGTTCGATGCGTACCGCGGCGTCGTGGTCCTGGCGCGCGTCATGCAGGGCACGCTTTCCACCGGCATGCGCATCAAGCTCTGGTCGAACGACCAGGTGTACAACGTCGAGGAGCTCGGTGTACTTACTCCCAAACCCGTGCGCGTTGAGCAACTGGGGGCCGGCGAAGTCGGCTTCGTCATCGCCAACATCAAGCGCATTTCCGAAACCCGCATTGGCGATACCATCACGGACGACGCGCGCCCCGCTCCGGGTCCGTTGCCGGGCTTCGAAGAAGTCAAATCCATGGTCTTCGCGGGCCTTTATCCGGTTGACTCCAGCGGTTACGAGAATCTGCGCGACGCCATCGATAAGCTGCGCCTCAATGACGCTTCGCTTGTCCACGAGCCTGAGAACTCCGAAGCTCTCGGCTTCGGATTCCGCTGTGGCTTCCTCGGGTTGCTCCACATGGAGATCGTGCAGGAGCGCCTGGAACGGGAATTCGGTATTGACCTCATCACCACCGCGCCCAGCGTCCGTTATCGCATCACCACCAAGGCGGGCGACGTCCTGGACGTTCACACGCCCACCAAGTTCCCCGCCTCGGGCGATATCGAGAAGGTGGAGGAGCCCATCATTCGGGCCCAGATATTCACGCAGGACGAGTACCTGGGCGGAATCCTCGCGCTGCTCGAGGAGAAGCGCGGCGTGCAGAAAGGCTTTGAATACATCTCCGGCAAGCGCGTATTGCTGACCTACGAGCTGCCGCTTAACGAAATCGTCCTCGACTTCTACGACCGGCTCAAGGCAGTCTCGCGCGGCTACGCGTCGCTCGATTACCACTTCGCGGGCTTCCGGGTTTCGGACTTGGTCAAGGTGGATTTCCTCGTCGCGGGTGAGCCTGTGGACGCGCTCAGCTTTATCTGCCATCGCGACGCCGCCTTCCCCCGGGGCCGTTCCCTCTGTACCCGAATGCGCAAACTGATTCCGCGCCAGATGTTCGAGGTCGCCCTCCAAGCCTCCATCGGCTCGCGCGTCATCGCCCGCGAGAACGTCGCGGCCATTCGCAAGAACGTGCTGGCCAAGTGTTACGGCGGCGACATCACGCGCAAGCGTAAGCTGCTCGAAAAGCAGAAAGAAGGGAAGAAGCGCATGAAACGCGTGGGCCGCGTCGACATACCGCAGGAAGCTTTCCTCGCCGTGCTCAAGGTTTCGGAATAGGGACGTTTCTGCCGAAGCTCCTCCCGTATTGTCTTATGCCGTGACCTGGTGCTTTGCCCAGGGCGACGGCGCGGCCGCGCCGCGCGCACGAATGGCTACTTCTTCCGGGCCACTCGCGGTAAAATTCTCAGGACGTCATCCAGGGAGCAACGCATGGAACTCGAAACCGTCAAGATCGAAAAGCCCGCCGACATGAATTTCATCCTCGGCCAAGCACACTTCATCAAGACCGTCGAGGACCTTTACGAAGCGATCGTGCAAACCGCGCCCCACATGAAGTTCGGTGTCGGGTTCTGTGAATCTTCCGGGCCGGCGCTGGTACGCTTTGCAGGAAACGACCCTCCGCTCATCGAGCTCGCCCAGAAGAACGCGCTCGCGCTGGCNNACGGTGAAGAACGTCCCGGAGGTTTGCCAGATCTTTTGCGCCACGGCGAATTCTGTGGAAGTGATCGTGGCGGAATCTGAACAGGGGCGCGGCATCCTCGGCGTCATCGACGGCGCAAAGACCCGCGGCCTCGAATCCGAGGCGGATATCAAATTCCGCAAGGATTTCCTGCGCAAAATCGGGTACAAGTTGTAGCGGCTGTATAACCCAGAATGACTTCTTCTTTTCGACACACGCATCGGGGCCGGCACGTTTCGATATGCCTTGCTGCCGGGCTGGCTCTGGTGGGCCTCACCCTGGTTGTTTTCTGCAACCCCGCCCAAGCCACTTCTGCCGCCATACGCGGCGGCCAAAGTGTCAATTCACCATCCTCATCGTCGCCTGCGTCTCCCCCTGCTCACCCGTTGGCGCGGCGGCCTGCGCGCAGGGCTGCGCACTCGCCGGCCGTTCCGTCACGACTGGCAGTGAAATCGAAGATCGCCCTGGTAGAGGACGCGAATACTTCCGAAGTCCTGCTTGCTAAAAACGCCGACAAGGTAACGCCAATCGCTTCCATCACCAAATTGATGACCGCGATCGTCGTGCTCGACGCCAAGTTGCCGCTCGAGGACGTACTCACTATCAGCAATGCAGATCGGGATCAAGTCATGGGGACGACTTCCCGTCTGAATGTCGGTTGGTCGCTGAACCGGGTGGATATGTTGCACCTGGCGCTGATGTCGTCAGAGAACCGTGCGGCGGCGGCCCTCAGCCGCTATTACCCCGGCGGACGCCCGGCTTTCATCGCGGCGATGAACGCCAGGGCGGCCGAACTCGGGATGAGCAACACGCACTTCGTCAACCCGAACGGCTTGACGAGCGAAAACGTGTCGACCGCTTTCGACTTGCTCAAGCTCGTGCAAGCTGCTTATCAATATCCGCTTATTCGGGAGTTCTCCACGGATCGGAACTATTCCGTCCAAATCGGCAGGCGTATTCTTCCCTATGTCAACAGCAACCGCTTGGTCGGCCGCCCCGACTGGGACATCGATGTCCAGAAGACGGGATTCATCAACGACTCCGGCCATTGTGTGGTGATGCGGGTAAACGCGGACGGCCGCACCTTGATTATGGTCTTTCTGGACGCCATCGGCAAGCTCACTCGTTTCGCTGATGCCCAGCGCGTCCGAACGCAGTTGGCCCTCGCACAACACAAGTAGGTCCGCATACTCATTCGGTGGTTTACGATGCAAGCAACGGCCGAATCCTGGATAGCGCTGCTGCGAGGGTGTAGCCGCGAAGGGGCCTAAGCTAATAGTCCCAGGCGCAAGCCCTGGGACAGATTGCTGCCACTTGGTTTTTTGCTCATTCCGCCCTGGTCGCTCGCGAGTAGTTCATGGGCTGTCCGGGGCCCCGAGATCCGCGTGTGCCTCTACGCGAAACTACAGTTCCTTGCGCCTAACCGTTGCCCCCAGCTCTCCCCGCGCGAGGTGGATGGATACATCGGCGCCCAGCGCAACCTGTCCAGCGTCGCGCACCACGCGGCCCGCCGGATCGCGCGTGATCGAGTAGCCGCGATCGAGGACTGTCTGCGGGCTACGTTCTTTCAGCACCGTGAGAAGCTGCGCCAGACGATTGCGCCGCTCCGTGAGGAATCGCCGGAAATCATTTTCAAATCTGCGCTCGCGCTCCGCGAGAGTGGCGCACTTGAGCCCGAGATGCCGGTGGAAATCGTATCGCACGACCCCCGCCGAGGTGCGTAGCCATTCCTGCCGGGTGGTGTGCAGGTGTGCGCGCATTATCCGGTCGAGGGTGGCCACGCCGTCGTCCACTCGTTGGGCGCGCTCGGCGACCCGCGCCGCCATCGTCTGGAAGATGTTGTGCATGCGCAGTTCGGTCAGCGCCTGCCGCGCTTCAGAGAGTTTCAGGCGCACGATCTGCGCCATGTGCCGTGCCCGGCTCTCGAGTTCCGTCGCGAAGTCCTGCTTGCGGTGCACGACCAGTTCGGCCGCTGCGGAGGGCGTGGGCGCCCGCAAGTCGGCGACGAAATCGGCGATGGTGAAATCCGTTTCGTGGCCCACGGCGGAAATGACAGAAATCCGCGAGGCGGCAATGGCCCGCGCCACCACCTCCTCGTTGAACGCCCACAGATCCTCCAGTGAGCCGCCGCCGCGTGCCACAATCATCACGTCCACCAACGCCCGGCGATTGAAATACTCGATGCCTTGGGCGATTTCCTGCGCCGCCCCTTCTCCTTGTACCTTCACCGGATAAAGCAGCACGTTCATGTTACGGAAACGCCGCCGCAGAATAAGCAGAATATCGCGGATTACGGCCCCCGTAGGCGAAGTCACGACGCCGATGGCGCGCGGCAATACGGGCAGCGGCTTCTTGCGCGCCGGGTCAAACAAACCTTCCGCCGCGAGCTTCTGCTTCAGTTGCTCGAAGGCGAGTTGCAGAGCGCCCAGGCCCGCTGGTTCCAGGAACTCGACATAGAGCTGATATTCGCCGCGCGCTTCATACACGCTCAGACG
>PMYF01000472.1:11698-14227 GCA_003171295.1 Acidobacteriota bacterium
CGAAAGTTCGAAACCTCGCCGGCCACCCACACGTCGGGGAACTGTTTCTCGAAGAGGTTGCGGATTTCCTGGCTCAGCTCCGCGACGCTGTAGATTTTTCGTACCGGCCCGAAGTTCAGGGAGGGTTGGCTCATAAAGAGTGTCGTCAGTTGTCAGTCATCAGTTCAAGGCGTTCAGCATGCAGCGGCCACGAGTGCGCTTAACAAACGCTTCCTGAATTCCAAAACCACCATGTGAGCACGGACCATCGACAACGGACGGTCTATTTCTTCGTCAAAAACGAAATCAGCCAGAAGAGCAGCGTTACGGCCGCGCTCAAAACCAGGCATGTCACAATCGGGAAATAGAATTGGAAGTTCTTTCCCTTATAGGCTATATCCCCGGGAAGCCGCCCCAGTCCGAAGAACGAGAATCGCGACCCGGCCATAACGATCAGGCCCAGTACGACCAGGATCACGCCCACGACGACCAGAAACCGTCCCAGTTGGAATGGAACTATGCCGCTCATCCCTGTCCATCGTCGCCGCCGGGCGCACGCTTGTCAAGCTGGTGGGTGACACGTGAGTCGGCTGGGCTTGTGCGCGAGGTGGGGCAAGCTAGACCAGCGCGACGCCGGGAAAGAAGTAGCCGATTTCGTAGGCGGCGGTTTCCGGAGCGTCGGAGCCATGCACGGCGTTGTGTTCGATGCTGGTTGCGTAGAGCTTGCGGATCGTGCCAGGCGCTGCATTGGCGGGATTCGTGGCACCCATTACCTCACGCAGACGAGCGATGGCATTTTCGCCTTCCAGAACCATCACCAGTGCGCTGCCCGAACTCATAAAGTTCGTCAGGCTTTCGAAGAATCCTTTGCTCCGGTGAACCGCGTAGAAGCCCTCGGCTTCCTTCTTGCTGAGGCGTACGAGGCGTGCGGCAACAATCATAAATTGGCTGGCCTCGAAGATTTTGATGATGTCGCCGATGTGTCCTGCCGCGACAGCATCGGGCTTAATGATGGTTAAAGTGCGTTCGGTTGCCATGGTACTCCAATCGGACGAAATGTTCAATTCTGAATGCTTCTTAATTCATGATCTTCTTCAGCGTAGCGCCGATAAGCGCGGGACTTTCTGCGACCGCGATACCGGCGGCCTGGAGCGCCGCGATCTTATCCGCCGCGGTTCCTTTTCCCCCGGAAATGATCGCACCGGCATGGCCCATGCGACGGCCCGGTGGCGCCGTCCGTCCCGCAATAAAGCCTACAACCGGCTTCTTTACATGGGCTTGCACAAAAGCCGCGGCTTCTTCTTCCGCCAGCCCGCCGATTTCGCCAATCATCACGATGCCGTGCGTGTCAGGGTCGTCATTGAAAAGCCGCAAGGCGTCAACGAAGGTAGTGCCAATAATGGGGTCGCCGCCGATTCCAATGCAGGTCGATTGCCCGATGCCCAGCGCGATGAGTTGCCCCACGGCTTCGTAGGTCAAGGTCCCGCTCCGCGATACGACTCCCACATGCCCTGGCAAGTGAATTTTCCCGGGCATGATGCCAATCTTGCATTTGCCGGGAGAAATAATGCCGGGGCAATTGGGGCCGATCAGGCGCGTCGGCTTGCCGGCAAGGAAGCATGCGGCACGCACCATATCGAGCGTGGGAATACCCTCGGTGATGGCGACAACAAGGGGAAGCCCGGCGTCCGCCGCTTCCATGATGGCGTCCGCAGCGAAAAGGGGCGGCACGAAAATGACGGACGCGTTTGCGCCCGTCCGATCCACGGCTTCCTGCACGGTGTTGAATACCGGGATGCCATCGACGCTGGTCCCGCCTTCGCCCGGCGTTACGCCAGCAACCACCTTGGTGCCGTATGCGACGGCCTGTTGCGTGTGAAACAACCCCTCACGGCCCGTGATGCCTTGAACGACTAAGCGAGTGTTTTCATCAACCAAAATTGACATGGAGAATTCCAATTACCGCTATGGGTTCTAGGATCGGTTTGCCGCGGCCACTACCTTTTCCGCCGCCTCTTTCATATCGTTGGCAACCTCAAAGTTCAGACCGGATTCCTGCAAAATCTTCTGGCCGAGATCGACGTTTGTTCCCCTCAGGCGCACGACGATGGGCACTTTGATGCCGAGCGTTTTGGCCGCGGCAACCACGCCGTTGGCGACGATATCACAGCGCATGATGCCGCCGAAGATGTTGATGAGCACGGCGCGCACGTTGGCGTCGCTCAGGATAATTTCGAATCCGTGGCGCACCTGTTCTTCGGTAGCCCCGCCTCCGACGTCAAGAAAATTCGCCGGGCGGCTGCCCGCGTATTGAATGATGTCCATGGTGGCCATGGCGAGGCCGGCGCCGTTGACCATGCAGGCGATGGAGCCATCGAGCTTGATGTAGTTGAGGGCGTACTTGCTGGCTTCGACTTCAAGCGGGTCCTCTTCGGCAACGTCGCGCAGGGCCTTGATGTCGGCGTGGCGAAAGAGGGCATTGTCGTCGAATGTGATTTTGGCATCAAGGGCGAAGAGCTTGTCGTCCTTGGTGGTGATGAAGGGATTGAT
>PMYF01000753.1:0-169 GCA_003171295.1 Acidobacteriota bacterium
TGATCCATCTGACTCGCATAGGCGGTGGCAAAAGTCGCCGTCGCCCGCGCCGCCCGCAAGTGCTGGAGTGGAGAAGCGGTATGAGGGGTATCGCCCATGCCTCATATTGTAGCCTCTCAACCTAGTGTATTGTCAATTGGGGTACATTACTTTGTGCCTACCGGTAGAT
>PMYF01000753.1:206-4815 GCA_003171295.1 Acidobacteriota bacterium
TCTGGCTGCGTGCGGGGTCAAATGGTGCATCGGGACTGGACTGCCCGGCGAGACATCCCGGGATTGCAGCCCCATGTCCCGCCCGCCTTGCGGTTGGTTGCAAACAAAGAGGGCCGTCCCCGGAAGGAACGGCCCTGGAAGGTTGGGTGAGGACCGGGCTACAGGTTCTTGAGAATGGTTTTGTAGCGGTCCTGAAGCTTCTTGATTTCCTTTTCCTTGTCTTTGTCGGGATTGTCTTTGAGCAGCCCCTGAGCAGCTTTGATGGTTTCATCGCCCTCGGTGCAGAGGGTCTTCAACTTCATCGAGTCGCGGCTATGCTTCCTGTCAAAGATGGCGGCGCCTTCCGCCAGTTCCTTTCCGAGGAAGAGCGCGACATCGACGCCTGAGAGCTTGGTTGAGCCACTGGCCAGAGCGGTGCGGGCTTTGGAGCGGTCTCCTGCTACCGCATCCGCGAGGGCGTCATCGATACCCTTGCGGAGAGAATCGAGGGCCGCACTCTCCTGCTGGTCGGGCTCGATCCAGCCCCCTTCCTCAACGTGCTTCAGCTCTTTCACTTCCAGCGGGCCTTCGGTCGCGGGGAAGCTGGCCTCCAGGATCAACTCCTTGGCAATGAACCCGTCGGAGGTGAGTTGGTGTGCGGTCTCCGCCAAGCCCAGTGCGGCTTTGGCTGCGTACTCAAGATTGTCGTGCCGCANNTGTAAGCCTCGGCGAGCTCCTTGGCGCTCTTGAGTTGGCCCGTAAAGATCACGGCGCGTAGCACTCGCGCGCGCTCGGTGAACTGGGCGGGCGGCGTGGTGGTGGCCAGCCCATCGGTGAATTCCAGGGCGCGATCAAAGCGACCGCGCTTGAACATATCTTTCGCGTCGTCGTAGTCGCGGGCCACACCGGTGGGTTTCTCAACCGGGGCTGAGCAGCTCACGATCAGAGCACTGGCAAGAGCGATCCAAATCAGCCAGCGAGAACTTCGGGAGAAGGAAGGCAGGGAATACAACATAAGAACTCCTCCTGGGGAGGGTGGCATGGCGGGTCACATCACTACTTAGGAATCGGCGCGACATAACCCGCGCCTCTCAGATTGCCAGGGCTGCCGCTCTTATCCTGAGGGATGCTTTGGGCAGAGCAGCATGGCTCGGCTGCATTGCGCCGCCACTATATGTCAAGCATGCAACGAATTCAATAGCAAGCTGGGCGGCAGTACCGGTGCCATTTGGAATGAGATCCCTTTCGAAACACCGGTCATTCCCGCGCAAGCGGGAATCCAGTCCGTGGGCGGCGCATTTCCAATGGCTGCGGAGTAGATTGCCGCTTTCGCGGGAATGACTGCACCTGGGANNTGTCTGGCAAATGACACCACTACGCTGGGCCACTCTCGTCGACAGGCGCCTTATGTCTGAGTTGAAAAGAAGATCCCGGCAAAGACCATCGCCGTCCCGAGCAAACTCGGCAAGCTGAGCTTCTCGCTGAGGAAGAGCATCGCCACCAGGCTGGCGAAAACAGGTTCGAGGTAGGAAAACATTCCCACGCGCGCCGCCTCGACCCAGGCCAATCCCCAATTCCAGAAATTTATCGCGAGAGTTCCCGTAGCGACACCCATGAAAGCCAGGGCCAGCAGAGTTTCAGGGTGAAGTCCCACTAAAGGAAACCTCATCTTGTGGAGCCATACCCAAGCGATGGGCGCAGCCGCTCCCACCGTGAGGATATAAAAGGAATAGACCTCCGCCGGAACCTTTTGTGTGATCCACCGGGTGATGACGCAGTAAGCTGCCCAATAAAGCGTCGCGCCGAAGACGATCAGGTTACCGGCCAACACCCCGTGCACTCCTAGCGAGCGTAATTGGCCTTGGGTAATGATGATCGCCACCCCGGCGAATCCTGCCGCCGCGCCGGCGAGTTTCCTGAGGGTCAGTTTCTCGCCGAGGAACAGAGCCGCCAGGACGGCTATGAGTACGGGAGAGAAACCATAGAGAAGCGCCGCGTTGGTGGCGGTGGTATAGGCAAGACCCAGGTAGGTGAGGCCGCTGAAAACGTTCTGCCCGGCGAGCGCCAGACCCACCACCAGCGGAGCCTGCGGGCGAGGCAGCCGCAGGTGGCGAATCTGCCCGCGAGCCAGCGTCCAAATCACCTGCGTCAGGGCTGAGAAGATGCCTGCGCCGGCCAGGAGTTCAAGGGGCGAGACTTCCCGCAGCGCGTACTTGGCGACCGCAAATCCCGACCCCCAGAAGAAGGCCGACGCCATGAGCGCCAGATAGACGAGCTTGGCTGAATTGGGATTCCGGCTCATTCCAGTCCCTGCTGTAGCGCCGGTGTCCCCACCGGCGATCGGCGATGAGGACATCGCCGCTACAAAGACCAAGTTTATAGCGCGCTCAACGTGCTTTGATTTCGGTCCAGTATTGGTCGTACAGAGCGATAACGGGTCCGACATCACGCATGAACTCACAATGGACAAGCCAGGCAGGATCGGGAAACACGGCGGGATTGGCCAGAAGCCAGGGGTCAATCTCCTGCCGATCGTACCGGGTGGGCGTGTTGAATCCGGAATCATTTACAAAAACGGCGGCCACTTCCGGCCGGTGGAAGTAATTGATAAATTCTTCCGCCAGTTCCTTGTGCGGAGCGTGGCGAGGCAGGCAAGCACAATCGACGGAGATCGTGCAGCCTTCCTTGGGAATGACATAACGAATACGCGGCTCATCGCGCATCACGAAGGGCAGGTTTCCGTTGAAGGCCTGGGCGAACCAGGCGTCGCCGCCCGCCAGATCCTGCTCAAAATTGGAGCTGTTGTAACCTTTCACCAACGGCTTCTGGCGCAGCAGCAAATCGCGCGCCTGCCGAAGCTCGACCGGGTCGGTGGAATTCAGCGAGTAACCCAGCTTCTTGAGCGCCATCCCAAACACCTCGCGGGTGTCGTCAAGAAGCAGGATGTGGCCCGCGAAGCGAGGATCAAACAGCACGGACCAGCTATCCACATTCTCGTGCACCAGGTCGTCGCGATACGCGAGGCCGGTGGTGCCCCAGGCGTAAGGCACCGAGTAGTCGTTGTGGGGATCAAAGGGAAGCCCCAAGAAACGCGGCTCGGTGTTCGCCCAGGCGTTGGGAATCCGTGACTTGTCCAGAGGGGCCAGCAACCCCTGCCGGATAAGGATTTCCACCATGTAATCGCTCGGGACCACGAGGTCGTAATCCACATTGCCGGCCTGCAATTTCGTCAGCAAAGCTTCATTCGAATCATAAAGGTCGTAATTCACTTTGCAGTGAAACTCGCGCTCGAAGCCGTGAATGATGCGCGGGGAGAGGTAGGTGGACCAGATGTAAATGTTCAATTGCGGAAGCTGGCCACCCGCAGGCCAGGTGCGCGCCACGACCGGGGCCACCATCAGCAGGAAGACCCCGCAAGCGCTCGTGACCGCGGTGCGCAGCTTCATGGAACCGCGCTCCAGCCTCTGGGCAACCAGGACCAGCGGAATCGTGGCGGCCAGGATGATGGTGGAGATGGCGTTGATCTCCGGCGTAATTCCACGCTTGAGGCGCGAATAGATCTCGAGGGGCAAGGTCGTGGAGCGAACCCCCGCGACGAAGGAGGTAATGAGGTAGTCATCGAACGAGGTGGTGAAAACCAGCAGGGCGGCGGCAAGAATCGCCGGAGCGGCCATGGGCAACGTGACCCGAAAGAAGGTGGCCCACTCGTTGGCGCCCAAATCCAGCGCCGCTTCCTGGATGGAGCGATCCATCCCGGCCAGCCGCGCCCCCACCACAATGATGACGTAGGAGACGCAGAACGTGACGTGCGCGATGACAATGGTCCCGAGACTCAGCTTCAGGCTCAGCAGGCTGAAGAAGATGACCGTGGCCACGGCGATCACGATTTCCGGGATGACCAGGGGAAGATAGACGACGCCGTCGAGCAGAGCTTTTCCGCGCAGGCGAGGCCGCGCAAATACCAGCGCGGACATGGTTCCGAACACCACACAGGCCAGGGTCACTCCGGCCGCCACGACCAGGCTGTTCACCAGGGATTGAAAAATCTGCTCGTCGCGCCAGAGGACGGCATACCACTCACCCGTGAATCCCAGCCAGTGCGCCGAGAGGCGGGAGCGGTTGAAGGAGTAAATCATCAGGACGAAGATGGGTGCGTAAAGAAATAGGTAGACGGCGGTCGTGGAGATGGAAAGTCCCCAGCCCCCGCGCCGCTTCCCCGTCATCAGAGAATCTCCTGGGTTGCCTGCTCGCCTTTCCGCAGACCCACCCCCACCAGGACCAGGACCAGGAACGTCAGCAGAAAAGCCACCGCGGAGCCGAAAGGATGATCGCGCGCCACGGCAAACTGGTTCTGGATGAGGTTCCCCACCATCATGGTTCGCGCGCCGCCCAGCAGGTCAGGCGTAACGAAGGCTCCCACCGAAGCGATGAAGACCAGAATGGATCCGGCCACCAGGCCCGGCGCGGAAAGTGGCAAGGTGACTCGCAAGAAGGTGGACCACCGGCTCGCGCCCAGATCCTGGGCGGCTTCCAGAAGCGTGGGATCAAATTTCTGCAGCACCGCGTAAAGGGGCAGGATCATGAACGGCAATTCTCCGTAAACCAATCCGATCATGACCGCCAGCGGTGT
>PMYF01000079.1 GCA_003171295.1 Acidobacteriota bacterium
CGCTATCGACGGATTGGGGTGGAGGTTTCGGGGTCGCCTTGCCGACGCGCGCAGTCCGGGAGTCCTCCGGCCAAAGGGGCAAAGGAAATCATGAGGCGCGTCAGGCGACGCGCTCGCGCTCGAAGAACTGCGGGCCTGTCTCGCGGAAGTGGTCGAGGGACGTGAACTGCTTGTCGGCCGCGTTCGTGATGCGGGTGCGGTCCTTCTTGCCGATCCCGCTCTCGAAATCCTGGTGGACCATCACGCTCTTGAAAGAAAGCCGGTGGCGCAGAAATTCCAGGCAGGAGATGGTCGCCAGGCGGGCCTTGTCGCTATCCTTGACTCCGAATAGATAGAGCGGGCGAGGGCCGAAATCGAAGTGGTGGTCAACCTCGTACTCGTCGTGGCCGGCGATGGGAAGGACGCCGGGGCGCGGGTTGTACTCGGCGAGGCGTTCCTCGATGAACTCGGCGAGTTGCTCGTAGAAGAGGCTCTGGATGACCTCGCGCTTGAAGTACTGCGTGCTAGAGACTTTGGCGACAGTCTGCGCGAATTGGAGCATGGCGGGATAGAGCCCGTCCGGCTCGGTTTCGATGTACAGCCGGCCGTCAGCCTCCAGGATGCGGTTCTCGGCCAGGATGCGGCTGAAGATCCGCTGCTTGTTCACGGTGTCCAGATCGTAGCTGTAAGTAAGCCGCATCAACGTCATGCCGTGATCGCCGACCCGGAGCTTGGTCGATCCGTTGCGGGGTTCATCGAGGAAAATGTCCACCATGTCGCCGTCTTCGTGGAACAAGGGCGCCATGACCTGGACGACGCCCGGACGGCGCTCGCGGAAAGCCACGTGGCCGTTGAACTGCTGCTTGAGTAGCTCCAAGCCGGTCATGAGAGTCGGACTCAAGGTGTCGGGCGGGGGAACCAGGACTGTAGGACCGCAACCAGCTTCAGGAAGGCGGGGTCCACACAGCGGGCAAACCCGACCTTGCCGGCGAGATCGCGGTAGATGGAGGAGGAGCGCCTGCGGCGGGCCTCCCTTAGAGCTGCTTCGACCGCCTCCTTGGGACGGGCTGGCTTGAGCTGTCCGGACCGAAGAAACTTCCTCTCCAGCAGCCAGGTTCTCAAGTCGCGCCCTTGGCAGGGCCAGCCGAGAACCGCGTCCACATGGGGAGAATCGCTCCAGAACCAAGATTCCAGTTCCGGGTCGATGACTACCACCGCGCACCGCCCCTGCCAACCGTTCCGTTCGAGGAGTTTCTCGACCTGCGATTCGAGGACCGTTCTTGCAGCACCCTCATCGCCGCAGCCTTCCCGATCAAGAAGCACCAGAGCGAAGCTTGCTTTATTCAGAAACGGCCGTAGGAAGTCCTGGCTTTGGCGCAATACAGCGGGATCCCGACGGGGGTGCGTGAAGATCTGCTTGTTTACGGAACGGATGCCCAAAGAATCGGGCCGCTGGAGAAGCCCTTCCAGGGCGAAGGCGGTGTCCTTGTCAGCGGTAAGGACGAGAAGATCCAATGCGCCGGAAGAAGGAATCATCCCAAGACTCCGGCGGCGAAGAGGTCACCCAGATTGACTTCACCCCGCCAATCCCTAAGGGCCGGGTGTTCATCTCCGGTTACGATATCGGTAGCGCCTTCGGGGGTCTTGGCAAAACACAAGAGCTGCTTGGGCTTGGCAATCGCCAGCAGAACCGGTGAGTGAGTAGCCACAAGCACCTGGCCGTCGTAGACGGAGGAAAGCGACTGGTACACCGCCTCCACCGCAGTGGGATGGATGCCGTTCTCCGGCTCTTCGACAAGATAGATGCCGGTGGCATCCGGCAGGTAAGCGAGAATTGTGAGGGCGAGGAGCCGGAGAGTACCGTCAGAAACCATCCAGGAGGGGACCTCCAGACCGCCACGGTAGCCGACAATGAGGTAGGCGTGGCGATCATCCTCCCGCTCGACCACCCGAACGCTTTCAAGATCAGGCAGTGCTGTCGACAGGTGATCGATCCACTGCCGGAAATTGTCCGGCGCCTTGCGCTTGAGGTCCTCAACAACCCAGGGCAAGTTGGAGCCATCGGGCCGGAATCCGCGGCCCTGCCCAGGGGGACTTGCCTGTCGGATGAGGAGGCTGTTCAGCGCGATCTTCTGGACTCCCTCTTTCAATAAAGACTGTAGCCAAGTGGTTACGGGGAACTTGGATTCATCCCCGACAAGGTTCTCCAAAGTCGAACGGCGCGGACCGAGCCGGTACGAGGGCGCCCATCCCTTGCCGGATTCCTCGTGGACCTCCGAGTAGAAGTTGTCATTCCCTCCAGAGACCTTGTTGAGGATCAGTCTCTGGCCCTTGCCACGGGCGGACAAGATCGAGGCAGGAAGCGGCCGCATCTGCGGAAAAGCGAGTTGACGGGCAAGGTTCTTTGGTGTGGCGCGCTTGAAGAGCGCTTTCTCGGCACGAATTTCCGGTTCGTATGAGTCCGGATCAACGGCGATTTGGACCTCGTATCGGACTGTCTCAAAGCCCTTTTCCCCGAGGAGGGGCAGCAGCCGCTCAGGTATCCGGGCCTCCAGAGCCAGTTCGATGACGCCGGGCCCTCTCCCCCAGACGAGGTCGAGTGGGTTGCGAGTACGTTCGGAGAAGGCAGTCTCCAGGCCATCAGACACCAGTCTTCCGAGAAAGGAGATCACATCGAGGAAGGTGGTTTTGCCGCTGGCATTGGGACCGACGAGTATATGCATGGCATCGAGGGGGCGCTGGATGAAGCGCAGACAGCGGTAGTTGAGGACCTCAATGCGACTGATCACTGGGTGACTCCCTTCGGGATCGATCCAATCCGCTAGTTTAGCGGAAATCCTCCGCCGTCCTTGGGGAGGCGCACCAGCCCAATGGAGAAGTTCTCCGGCAGGCCCTCGCTGCGGCGCATGAAGGCGCGGAACCCGGAGGTTCCGTCGACCGATTTCAGCCACATGTCATTGCGGAAGTGGCCGCGGTCGAGTTTCATCCCGCTCTTCGGTGGTTCGGAGACGGCCTTCGGGCAACCGATCAGGCCGTCGATCTCTTCCTGGGTGTAGCGGCGGGGGTCGGTGGGCATAGTCAGAGTCCTCCTTGTAAGGTGCGGCCGCGCAGGGCCGGGAGCTGCGCGGTGAGTTGATTGGCGGCCACGACGGCGCGGCGGTATGGGGCATTCATGCGTTCTCCCCTGCGGTTGGAGTCAAAGCAGTGGATGAGCGGCATGGTCAGCCTTTCAGGCCGAGATCCTTCCAGGTCCAGGTCTCGGTGGTTTTCTTCTGGGTGTCGTGATCGATCGTCTTGATCGTGATGCTCTCCCAGGTCAGGCGGACCTTGATTTCATCCAGGTAAAGCGCTTCGCCGGTTGGATTGTACTCGTCCATCAGCTTCAGCAGGAGCTGGGGGAAGTGCTTCGCCATTGCCCCTTCGTTCTTAGGGAGGATGATGAGGCCGGGAGACGTGCGAAGCGGGTACTGGCGGTCGTTCCAAAAGTCCTCATCATGGGTGAGCAAGTACCGGCCAAGCTCGCGGGCTTTCTTGTAGTGGAAACTGTCGTCCTGCTGACACCGAAGTTTGGGATCGTCGCGAACCCAGAGAACATCCATTTTATCCTTGCCGCGGAGGTGTTCGACGATCTCCTGTTCGATGTTGTTGTCGGCGTACAGGCGCCACTTGTAGGGTTTCATGGCTTACACGCGGAGTGGCTTCTTCAAAGGATGTCCAGCTCTTCCGGGGAGAGGTGGAGAAAGAACGCGCCGATCTTGGTCATGTCTTCCAAGAAGGCCCGCAGACCTTCGATGGTGAAGATGTTCTTCCCCTTCCACTCCGGTTTGGATCTCCTGAGATTCTCCGGGAAGAAGGCATGGGCCAACCCATTCCGGAGGGCGTTGAGGCGTTCGATATCGGCCGCCACGGCCTTCGGCACCGTCGATATGGATTTCACGAAGCGAAGCTTGGCCATCAGCGACAGCTCTTCGAGCACATGATAATTGAACACTTTGAAGCGCTTGGTCTTCCAGAGCATGATAAAGCTCTTCTTTCGCCCAAAGAAGAACTGAGCGATGCGCGCGTTGAGGTGTTCATCGGTCAGCGTATAGCTGGTGATGACCTCGCCGATGATGAACTGGCGCTTCATGCGTTCCAGGAGCGGCGTGCGGGCAGCCGGTTCATATGATCGGATGTCCCGGTAGTCGAGCTTCAGCAGGGATGTAATCTCTTCAAGCTCCCTGAGAAGCCGACGCTGATGTTGGGTCAGACGGTCAGCGGATTTGGGAGTGGTGGTTCGTGGCATAGTCTGGCCAAATTGGAAGATGAGGGGCACGCGCTCCTTCAGATCGGTGGCAGCGAGTACTTCTGTTCGCGACGTCGAAAGGCTTCCGCACCTCCTTCCAGAATCCTGCAAACGTCATGACGGATTCCGAGGGAACCGTCTGGCATGACGGTGTTTTCCAGTGCACCGCTGCGATACTCAATACGAGGGCTTCGCGTACCGTCGAAGTCAGCCACGATCACCTGTTCAGCGTCCGTATTAACGACAAGGTTTGGGTTGTGAGTGATCGTGATTATCTGGCGCGACCTCTTACGCTTCCGAAAGTATTGGATCAAGTTATCGTATATCGAAATATTGTCAAGATTTTCCTCTGGTTGATCGATGATGAGCGGTCGGCTGTCTTCCTGTTCGATCTCAAGATATAAGAGCAGCAATACTATGCCTTTCTGTCCTGGAGAAAGCAACTCTAAATCCTTGTTATCGAATTTGATCGAGTAGGAGACCGAGTACAGCTCGGTACTAAAGAACCAGTCATCGAAATCCCGCTCAACCTTTCCCTTCCTGAGTTGCTCGGTTATGCGTAGGGGGTTGCCCTCGGCATCAGATAAAAACGACTGATAGAGGTCTGAAGCTATCGCCCTAGCTTCATCACGCCGGAACTCGCTCTCCTCGATACGACGGAAAAACTCCTTGAGCGCATTGCCGAGCGCCGCTTCCTCTCGATACCGCCCGCGCCGAGTCCGATCCAGAAGCTCCGATAGGCCCTGCTGATTCTGCTTAGTCAAGTCGGCATTTATCCGTGAAGCAAAGGTCAGTTTTTTGTCGACATCGCTTCCGGCTTGCAACACTGCCCGCAGGGGAGTGTAGAGCCCCTCCAAGGTCTGACGCTCTTCCTGAAGGACATCGAAGACATCAAGATACCGCTCAAGACGATCTGCAGTGTCGGTTGCTAGCCGCGGTTGGACTACCTCGGCGATCTCCTTTATTTCCTGTTGCAGCGAGGTAATCGTATTGCCCACAGTCTGCCGCTCGGTTTGATATTTTTCAAAGGCAGCGCGTTTGGTCTGGCTCAACTGCAGCCGATTACTGACGGTATCGAGCTGCGCGTCAAGCGATGCCAATGATGAAATCGCCTGATCCGCCTGTCCCAGCTCCAACCAACTGATTTCGTCTCGCAAGGATGCGCTTCTGGTTTTCAGAATGGCCTTGGCGCTCGGCGGCATCTGGACACGGAACGACTCAGCCTGCTCACCAAGGCCAAGCGCTTCAAGTTGCAAGCTAACGTCAGCGTTGTAGGCTTCTACGTCTTCTGCGAAGAGATCGATACGCGTAGCCAGAGCCTCAAGCGCCGACAACTGCTCGTGGCGGGAACTGACTTGTTGCTCAATTTGGTTCCGGACGCTCCTTAACCGATCGAGTTCCGCAACATCCGCCTGGCTCTCCGGTGGCAGGTCGGGTTTGCTTTCGTCGAGCCTCTTCAGTTCCAGAGGCTTTCGCTCTAACTCAGCCTGTTTCTCTGACTGGGTAGCGATCCTGATGCGAGCCTCAGCAATGCGCTGGTTTAGGAGCTGAATTGACTGCCGCAACTTCTTTTCCTTAAGATTGATCTTCTGCGTGATGATCTGACGCAACTCCTGGAAACTTGAGGCGCCCTGCCGGTCTTTGGGGTCGAGACGTTGGAAGATAACCCGTTCCATCTCGTGTTGAATCTCTGTGGGGTTCTCCGGGTCACAGAGGCGCTCAACAAACTTTTGAGGAAGATATTTGGCCTTCTCCGGAGAACGCGGCTGCCGAAGCGGGTACAGAACCTCCACCGGATCGACGTCCCCGGATTGCCAGACTAGCTCTACCTTTGAACCGATCAGAGGATTTGGATTGCCAGGTGTTTTCTTGCAGGCCTTCGCCAGAAAGCTCTCCTTCGTGTAGTCACTCTGGTTGAAGCGCTCAGAGCCTGCGGCGAGAGCAATGACCTCGACAAGGGCACTCTTGCCGGACCCTCGGCCTCCGATAACTGCTACCAAGTCGCTGTTGAGAGGAATTTCAACTGGCTCAAACCAGTCTGGTGCACTGGTCACACGGACGCTCTTGATGACCTCATGAGGTCGCTTGAGGGCAAGCGGGCTGTCCCCGACGTGGACGCGTTCCGTCGGCTCAAACAGAATCTGCCGGAGCCCCGCAAATGTGGTATCGGCCTTGATCCATGTGAAACGCGAACCAATCTGACCAATTGAGTGGGCGTCCGAGGTCTCTACTTGGGCGCAGACTTTTGATCCGTACTCTCCCTTCTGGCCCGCGAGAATGCGACCCAAGTCCGTGTTGCCCCCAACCGTCTTCACGTCAACAATTCCGAAAACAGGGTGCCGGAAGCTTTCCTTCCGCAGATTCTCGGGCAGCTCTTTGTACCACCCGTCCCCTTGATCGATGTGGGGAAACACGGGCAAAAACTCCCAATCCTCATGGAGCTCCAGAATCTGACAAGTTGAGAGAGTGGTGGAGCTAGCAGGCTTGCCGCGGTCAAATCGCTGCGGTGGCACACCTATCGCGTCCAAGAATCGCTCGACGTACTCGTCCCAATTGAGTTCTCGCGTCACCTGCCCGTTTTGGTCATATTGATACTTGTTTGTGTTCTTCGTAGAGGGATTGAAAACGATCAGAATGTGGCACTTATCACTGACTCCGATTTCTACGCCAGGAAAGATGTGAAGCTCTCGGTATCGCGGGTTTGCATCCTCTCGCGCCTTAGTATGGAGGAAATCCATGATCGCTTGAATGCCGCGGCCGGTATTGTGATTCGTGATCGCCACAACGGCGAGGTCAGTGCAATGCGCGAGGTACTCTACATAGAGCCGGGCGAACTCGTCGTCCGAAACAGTTCGGTGGTCCGAATTGATCTGGTCTTTTGCCAGACCAGTGAGAGTCGCCAGCAGTTCGAGCTGCGCCGGCTGGAGATTCAACCCTCCATAGTTGCAGTAGTGGTTTGTGCAGCCCTGTAGGTCCCACTTCCTCCAGATGGAGCCGCGAGAGAGCGGCGAAGGTTCGAATGGCTGAGGAGAGGTTGGAGTAGACATACACTTTGCCTGCTAGACACCGCCGGAGAAGGCTCTGGAGAGGATGAAGGGCATGAGAGCGTCGAGCTCTTTCGACGTCTCCGCTTGGAGCTTCTTCAGGGAGTTGACGTTGGCTTGGAGGCCGTCGAGGTACCCGACGATCTGACCTTGCTCTTTGAGAGGCGGTACTGGAACTTGGAATTGCCTGATAGTCTTCAACCCCAGATCGGCCATTCCGGAACCACGTATCCCTGATACAGCTTGGCCCTGGATGAAGGGTGAGATAATCATCCAGTACAAAAATCGGCTCTCCGCGAGAATTCGTA
>PMYF01000260.1 GCA_003171295.1 Acidobacteriota bacterium
CTGGACAGGTAATCCAGGAGCTTAAGCTTGCGAAAGACGGTGAGGTCGACAGTGGTGCCGAGAACGCCTTTGAGCTCGGGCAAAGTCACGATTTTATGGTGAAGCAGGTGCTTGCCGAGGGCTTGGGGATCGAAAGAGAGTGGTCGCATAATGTTATAGTTCCGACTAGTCGAGTCTTTCAATCGGAACTATGACACAATTGCGGATGCGCACGAACGACAGCGAATAGGGGCCCAAGCAGCAATTATAATGGCACTTGGAAGTAACCGGATCTTCGAACGTAGCGAATCACCAAGCACCTATTAATGATTGATCTCCGACTTTCAGAGAGTAGTTGTTTTTGCGTCAGCCCTAAGCCAAACGTGGTCTATCACGCTGATTGGGGCAGCAAGGAAGAGAAGCGGTGGTGCGCCAGGGCGACCTTGGGCACGGTTGGGAATTGCACTGCCTTCGCTCCCAAGCTAGTGGACAACCTCGGCTCGCTGATTGGGCAGCTTCGCATGGAAGCCGGTGAGACCGGGTGCGCCCTCGCTGGGTTCGATCTTCTTATTGGCGTTCCAGCTTTCTACGCAAAGCGTGCGGGCATAGCAAGCTTCCGCACCCTGCTTAAAAGGCTAGGGCACCGCAAGTGGAAGGGTTTCTATTCCGTCTGCGATAAGCCCGACCAGATATCCGTGCATCGTCCCTTCTACCCGAAAGATAAGTTCAAGGGTCGGCGAAAAGATGATTTGTTTCGTGGTCGCGGCGTCTCGTCACTGGAGCCTCTGCTGCGCCGCTGCGAGCGGGGCGGCAACGGACATAAGCAGGCTTGCTGCCTGTTCTGGACGCTGGGGGGCAACCAGGTTGGCAAGGCCGCAGTCATCGGCTGGCGTGATGTGCTCGCTTCTGCCCTGCGGAACGGAGGTGCGGTTTCCCTATGGCCGTATGACGGCCCTCTGCCCTCGCTGTTTGTGCCGGGAAGCGTGGTTGTTGCTGAAACGTACCCCGCCGAATGCTACGGCTGGTTCCCCAATGACCCGCTCGGCAGCAAGCGCAACCAGGACGACAGGAAGAAGTTCGGAACATCGCTCCTTCGCTGGTCTGGTGCTGAGAAGGTCACGCTTGAGGATGGCCTGAGGAAAGAGATACATGCCGGATTTTCGCAAGGGGATGACGCCTTTGATGCAGTCGTCGGGCTCTTCGGGATGCTCAAGGTGTGCCTCAGTCAACGTTCACCAGGCGAGCCGAATGAACCTATAATCCGGGAGATTGAAGGGTGGATTCTTGGCCGGGAGTCCTAGCGATGCCATTGCCGTTCACGCCGGATTCTCCGGAGAGGCAAAACTGACCCCCTCCGTGGTCCTTGGAAGTACGCAGCAGTGAAAACTCGACTGGACCTTGAATTCAGAGGCGCTCGGGTGTTCATTACCGGCCGGGCGAAAACTGAAAACGGAAAGTCTGGGGTGAATCCGTTTCTGTCCAGTTCTGCTGCGGAAGCAGCAGGTGCGGATAGGCAGGGCTCCCGCGGCCCTCAGGGAGTTTGGATTCTCGATGCCCGCGCCAGCGCAGGCGAGGTGGAGGAAAGCTAGTGGATCGCGGAGGGATATCCCCTTTGCGGTGGCCACCTCCTGGGGTTGCCAGACTCGTCCACGGACTTGGCTGGGGTGAGACCTCGATTGTTTGGGAACTGACTGAGGGTCTCTTTGTATCCGGGGCAATAGGGATTATCCTTCCAGGCAACCTTGCACCGCTGGGCCCGTGGGTTCCCTCGCGTGCCCTGGGGGGAGGACGTCTTTAGGAGTGAAGCCATGCACAAGATACTGAAATCCATCGTAGTCTTATCTTTCTTCATCGGGACGGTTTATGGAAAGGTCGTGGTTTTCTGGCAGCAGGGCTTTCCGACCCTGGAAAGCCAGCCCCTGCCGCGGACAGCGCTGGAGAAGGCTTTGGAGGGTTGGCAACCTGTATTCGCAAACTTAGAGGAGCTGAATAGACAGGAGACTCTACGCGACGCCGAAGTGCTGGTGCTGCCCTATGGTTCGGCCGTACCGGCGGAAGGCTGGGCGGCTATCCAACGGCATCTGGAAGCGGGTTCCAGCCTCCTGGTGCTGGGCGGACGCGCGCTGTCCATTCCGGTGCACCGTACGCCGGCGGGTTTTGTGGCGGGGCGGGAGTCCGAAGCCTATGCGCGGAAGATTGGCATCGAGCATACTTATGAAGCCCCACTCACGTTGAATCTGAAGTTCGCCTGGAAAGACTTGACCTTTACGGGCGGCGAGGTCCGCGCGCGGCGGGTCTTTGTTTTGGAGGGCAACAATCACGGCCTTGGCTATCTCCTGAACGCCGCGGGCGAGCGTGTGGCTGCGCCGGTAGTGGCGGCAGAGTTCCTCCAACTTGAAGGTGAATCGGCTGCCCTAAGGGGCGCTCGCGTGGTGGCGCTCGACTTTGACCCCGAGCCCGGCTATTGGTCGTCGCAGGCGGCGGTCGAGATCATCCGACAGGCGGCTGCTTACGCCCGCCAGGGCGCCACGCAGTTTCACCTCGAGATGCAGAACGCCACTCTTCTCGAAGGAGAGATTCCGCAACTCGTGTTCCGCCTGGTGAACGCTCGCAAGCAGCGTGCGGGGCAGGCGCAATCAGGAACCGTGCGGCTGGAGTTACGTAGCGGTGAGCAGGTGCTGGCCACGCAACAAGTCGATTGCTCGGACGACACCGTGGCCGCACCCGTGGCGTTCCAGAAGACGCTGGCGCCGGGGTTCTATGAAATCCGAGGAATCTATGAGGATGCTGGGAAGCCGTGGGAGTTCAACCAAACGGGCTTCTGGGTGCGTGACGAAAGACTGCTGCACTCCGCTTCCACTTACGGTGTCAAGGGTGATTTCCTGACCAGGGATGGCACGCCCTTCTTCCCCTTCGGCACAAATTACTTCACGACTGAGCACTACGGCTGGGGTTTTCACGGCGCCGGCAACGCCTACATCTGGGAGCGCGACTTCGCGGAGATGGAACAGCACGGCGTGACTTTCATCCGCACTGGCGTGTGGAGCGATCACCTGGAAATCTTTGACGGGCAGTCTGGCGAGGTGAAGGAGCGCTTCCTGCGCAACCTGGAAGCCTTTCTGCATTCCGCTGCCCGGCATCATATCCATGTGAATTTCACCTTTTACGCTTTCGATCCGCAGACGGTGATGCGCCATCGCGGTGAGGAATCGCTCGTGAGGGGGCCGGGCACGAACCCTTACACCGATCCGGCGGCGATTCGTGCACAGCAGAATTACATCCTCTCGGTCGTCCGCCGCTTTATGAATGTGCCGCACCTGAGCTGGGACCTGATCAACGAGCCAAGTTTCTCAAATCCACATCACCTCTGGCGCGGCAATACCCCGACCAACGATCCGACGGAACTGGCCGCCTGGCGCAGTTGGCTCAAGGAGCGCTATGGCTTGCTCGATCGCCTCGCGGAAGCTTGGACCACGACCCCCGAGGAGTTGGGCAGTTTTGAGAGCCTGCCCCTGCCGGAGGCCGGAGACTTGGCGGTGGAGCGCTACGGCAACCCGCGCCAGGTGCGCGCCGTGGATTACAACTTGTTCGCCCAGGAAATGTTTCGTCGCTGGGTTTCTAACATGGTTAAGGCCATCCGTTCCACGGGCAGCCGCCAGTTGATCGATGTGGGCCAGGATGAAGGTGGCGTGAGCGACCGCGTGCTCAACCAGTTTTACGCCGATGCAGGGGTGGACTTCACCGTGAATCACACTTATTGGAAGGACGATGCCCTGCTGTGGGATTCCGTGGCCGCCAAGCGCCCGGGCGTACCCAACTTCGTCGGCGAGACGGGTTATCAGCCGGTGTGGCGGCCCGACGGCGGTCAGCGCTTCGACGAGCTTACCGCCTTCGGGCTCATCGAGCGGAAGTGGGCGTTGGGCTTCGCCGCCGCCAACTCCGGCGCGTTGCAGTGGGAGTGGGGCGTGGGCAGCGACTTTGGCATGAAACGCAGCGACGGCTCGGACAAGACCTGGGAAGAGATGATGCGTCAGATGGGCGAGTTTGCAAAAAGTGCCGCGCGGCGCGCCACGGGCTTGCAGCCGCCCGAGATCGCCATCGTACTGCCGCAGTCGTTGCAGCTTTCTATCTTTAATAACGTGGCGCAGGAAGCGCAGCAGCGCTGCGTGCGGGCGCTTTACCAACAGGCGCGTGCCGCGGCTTATGTGGTGGGCGAGTACCAGATCGAGGCGCTCGGCCAGCCCAAGCTGATCCTGTTGCCTTCGCCCTGGACTCTGTCGGAGAAGGCTTGGCAGGCCATTCTCGACCGCGTGCGTGCGGGTTCAACGCTGCTCGTCACTGGACGCTTTGATGCCGACGAGCATTTCCATGCGACTCCGCGGGCGCAGGAACTGGGTCTCGACTATCAGCCTGGGTTTCTCGAAGAGCGCGAGAATATGGTGGAGTGGCCCGGCGGCCGCGTCCGTCTCAGTTTCGGTGGCGAGGGGACAACGTTTCTGGAGCGGGGATTTCTTGCCCCCGGGCACACCTTCGATGAGAAGACGGTGGGGAAGGGAAAGGTGCTCTATTTCGCCTTGCCCCTCGAGCTGAACGACAATCTCGCGGCGATCGGGCAAATATATCGCGCCGCGATAGAGCGAGCCGGTGTGGCACGCGCGTATTCGACCGATCTTGACGACCCCGGCCTGCTTATCTGCCCGACCCAGTTTGCGGACTCCACCCTCTATGTGCTGACCTCGGAGTCCTCATTGGCAGGGCTAATGCGTTTCCGGGATGCGGCGAGCGGCGAGGAATTTTCTAGCTTACTCGATCACGGTCGCGCCGCACTGGTTCTGATCGGTCATGACGGGAAGATTGTGGCGAGCTATAACTGGCAGCCGGTGCGGTAAGGCGGGAGCATTGCGCCCCGAGGTTTGCAGCAGCGCGTTACGCATCCTTCGGGAAACGGAACTCCCGTCTGCCCTCTACCACTTCCCGCCTACTACTTTTCCGAGAAGTACGCTTGCAGTGCGCCCACCAACCCTGCCATGGTGGACTCGCGCGCTTCGACGGTGACGGTGAGTCCGAGCCTGCGGAGGGTGTCGGAGATGACCGGACCAATGGAGGCGATAGCGGTCCCGCGCAACGTTTCTGCAAGCAGTTTCTCGCCCACTCGTAGTGTCCAAATATTGGATGCGACTGAAAACGCAAGAGGTTAGAGAATCTGTTCTGCCCAGATCTACCGCATGTCACGGTCCACTCTGGGATGCTACGCTGTCACGATGCGCCTGGCATTAGATCCATTTCGGCTCAGGCCAAAACCAGATCGGGTTCCTGAACTGCCTCGATCTTGGGTTACACGACGCTTCTTAAGAATGTCACCGCTGCGCGCCTAAGATGTTGAAATTGCAGCTGCATGAGTTTTGGCGAGGGACACCGGGCTTCTATAACTTCCGTCCCTTGAGGAAAGTCGGCCTCGATGGAGGCTATTTCTTTTTGGGAGGTACCACCGCGTCTTTGAACGCCTTCGCTAGACGGAATTTCACGACCGTCTTGGCCGGAATCTTGATGGCCTCGCCGGTCTGAGGATTGCGACCCGTTCGAGCCTTACGATTTGCCTTCAATGCCTTGCCCAGCCCGGGAACCACAAACTGCCCGCTGCTCTTGGCTTCCTTCGTGGCCACCGTGACGAGTTCTACGAGAACCGCGGCGGCAGTCTTCTTTGGGATCCCCACCTTCTCGGCCAAGTGCGCGACGATCTGAGATTTTGTCATCATTTCTCCTGCTCTTCCTCTCTCCGTTGGATTGTAAGGACTGCGATGTTGAAATCGTCGTTCAGCCCCCACTGTACGTAACGCACGGAGGGCTGTCAAGGCAGTAGCGGAGAGGAGCCTCAACCCCGTCTTAAGGAGATTTCTCTTCCGCGTTCGTTGCCGGTCCAGGAGGAATATGGCTAGGTGCGTTCTCTACCGGCTGTTGAGCACTGAAGAAGAGGTCTCGGAGTTCTTTGAAGCAGAGCCGACGGAGGAACTTCCCCCGCGTTACAACATGGCGCCATCGCAGCCGGTGCCCGTGATCCGTCAAGTAGGGTCCGGGCGCGCGATCAGTATGGTACGTTGGGGCCTCGTTCCGTTCTGGGCCAAAGATCCTTCTATCGGCTCCAGGTGGATCAACGGCCGCAGCGAGACGGTGCTCGACGAACCCTCCCTCCGCGAGCCCTTTGCGGAGAGGCGTTGCCTGGTTCCGGCCGATGGGGTTTATCCCACATTTCCATTTTGAGCCGTACCTCCGAATCTTCGGATGTTAGTCGGCATCAATATTTATGCTGGTTTAGACGCAATGAAGACGCTTCGGAGGTCCACACCCAGTGGGTGACAAACGAAACGGGCCATTTCAGCTTTCCTTCAACGCTTCGTTGAAAGTCGATTTCCAGGGATCACGGGTTACGTCGGACCGTGGCCTGATTCTGGTGCGGGAGCTGGACGAACGCTTGCGATTCAGGGAACTCATCGAGCAACACTTGACCGACTCTCGCCAAGGAAAGAACACGCAACTGCCTCTGGCCGATCTGCTCCGCCAGTCAGTTTACAGTCACCTGGCTGGTTACGAAGACCTCAACGACGCCCAGAGGCTCTCCCAAGATCCGACCTTCCGGTTGATCGGTTCGGAGAAGATCTGGGAGCGTGGCGCAGCCCTGACGTCTCGGCTCCAGTCGTTTGAACCGGAAGTGCTGGCGCGAGGCGAGAACCAGACCAAGCCAGTCAGCGGAACTGCCAAACGAGCCGCACTTGCCACCTAACTGTGGCCACGGTGATCCGAGCTTGACACCAGAGAGTGGCGGGCATATGGTTTTGCGCAAAGTTGAAATCGGAAATTCCGGGTTAAGAATAGATCTGTACCACTCTTAACGTTGGCTGGAATCGGCCACTTCATTGGCTGAAATCGGCCAGGACAATCAGTTTGGCCTTCCGGCACCCAGACGAATGCCCTGCCTAACCCTCCTTTCGTCAAGCAGATAGAAAGATTTAACAGTTCCTCAGGTTTGGCAGTGGTCCTGCCCCATTAGGTGTGGACGAAAGTCCGGAGCTCGAATCTGCAAGATCGAGCGAGGTGCGTTATGAAAAACCAACGCCTCTTTAACACGTCTCGACACGCAGAATTGTGCCTGTTCCTCCTGGAAGATATGCTTGCTCGCTCCGCGAGGAGGGTCGTCGGTCGGGAAAGATCCTGATTGTCGATGACGAAGCATTGGAGGGATAAGTCTGAGGAAGCAGCCCATTCGCACCGTGAAACTGCCCTGGAGCGAGTCCGACGGGCAGGCGGGGTCAGGACGGCGCCAAAAACAGGTTCCTTTTGATCGCACAGGCTCGCTTTCAGCAAGGAGACGGAGATCGTGTTTGCGCGTAGCACCACCATGCGGCTCAAGCCGAATAGGGTCACAGAATTTATTCAGACGCTTCAGAACGAAATTGACCCGCTGCTTCGAAAAGAGCAAGGCTTTCGGGGCCACATCGCATTCGTTGTCCCAGATGGAACTAAAGCCGTCGCAATCAGTTTCTGGGATAGGAAAGAAAGCCGGATCAGCCATAACGACGAAAGATGCGAAGTGCTGGTGACCCTGGCAAAACTAGTCAAGGACCCTCCCGACGTTAGGGTATGTGAGGTTTCCAACTCGACCTCCGACAACGGCGAATTGCTTCGCTCCTTCGTCCGCATGGTTGAAGGAGCTCCTCACATTGAAATATATGAGGTTTCCAGGTCGATCTTTCGAGCCATTGCTGCTGGGGGGCTGGCGAGTGACTTTCAAAGGGAAGTTGCGTAGACAATTGGACTGCATTGAGGTGCGGCCAACCCGCGAGGTGGTGTCAGGACCTCGCCAGAAGCCAATTAGTGTTGAGGATTCGGCTCGCCGTCAGCAAGCAGAGGGAGGTTGTTATGGCGCGTAACAGAAGCCAGCCTGAGGTTATTACGGCAAATCAGAAAAACCAGCCTGTCGATTGGGAAGCCCTCCTCGCTGGATTCGCCGGCGGGAAAACCGACGTTGAATACGGCGCGAACCGCAACATCTTCTGCCAAGGACAACCTGCGGATTCCGTGTTCTACATCCGACAAGGCAAGGTGAAGCTCGCGGTGACATCCGACCAAGGCAAGGAAGCGATCGTCGCCATCCTGGGCGACGGTGACTTCTTCGGCGAGGGATGCGTGGCAGGTCAGCAGTTGCGCTTCGCAACGGCTACCACGATGGCAGATTGCAATCTGGTCAGGATTGCGAAGCCGCTGATAGCGCGCATGCTGCACGAGCAGCACGACATTTCGGAATTGTTCCTCACGCATCTGCTTTCACGCAACATCCGATATGAAGAGGATCTCGTCGACCAGCTTTTCAACTCCAGCGAGAAGCGCCTGGCCCGGATTCTCTTGCTGCTGGCTCATTTTGGCAAGGAAGGTAGATCCGAATCTGTCCTTCCCAGAATCAATCAGGAAAACTTGGCGCAAATGGTGGGCACCACCCGGTCGCGGGTCAGTCATTTCATGAACAAGTTCAGGAAGCTTGGTCTTGTCGAATACGACGGCCCCATGGGCGGGTTGACGGTCCATAGTGGCCTGCTCAGCGTGATCCTGCACGACTAGTCTTGTATAACCGCAATAGGTGTTACAGGCGCGCCAACCGGGTAAGGCCAGGAGCGCTTCGGTCACCCGGCGCATGCGAAGCTGGTGGAAGTTGATTCCCCCCACCCGCGTTTTCCCCACCCAGGAGGGCAGAGGCAGGTGCTCCAGGGTGACAGAAGGAAGGTTACATGTACTGCCTTTTAGAGCTGTTGACAGTGGTCTGTGTGGTTGTGGTTCTTGCGGTGATTCTATTTGTTGTCAGCGCCGCGGTAATTGTTGTCAATGAGGGAATGCGATCTGTGCTCGGACTATCAGCCAAATATGTACGTCAGGTCACGAGCTTCTCAACTGCAATCCCGTTTGCGCCTGTGATCTTCGTCCCCGGACAAGTCTTCGGCGCAACGCTCGCGAAGATTAAGACCTTCCCACCAGGTAAGCCGCCTTCATTGCGGATTGTGACCAAAACGAACAGACGCGACGAAAGGAGTTCCCAAAGCGCACGCATTTCCTGATCGCCAGTGCTGGCTGGTAGGAGATCGCGGGCTGGGCAACCGGCTGATCCTAGAGGAGGAGTCAGGCTCCGGTACCAGTGGACCGATCCAGTGCCGTCAGCGGCTGGGCGGAATGCTGAATTACTATTATCGTGAGGCGGCCTGAGGGAGGAGCAAGCAAGTTCCAATGGGGTGATCATCAGCAGGTGCGTCCGCCCTTTTCCCAGTGCCGTGCGCGGGCCGTTCCTGGGCGGATTGCAGCCGGCCATCCCGAGCCGTGAGGCGTGTGGACCCGGGAGGCCCGTAACCGAGAAGCGATCCTTGATCCAACGGAGACTTGCGCCCCGCGGACATTGGTGGGGAAGGGAACTGCCCTGAGTTGAGTTTTTGGACGGTACGAGGTGCTTGAGTTGAATCGTCTCGAAGGTTCGCGAGTGCGAGACCAATACCCCCTCCGGGCAGACTACATTCGGGATACCGAATACGGTGTCACAGCGCAGGGATCGAGTTGAGTTGCGGCGGATCATCGTCTTGCACTATTCTCTCCGCTGGAATATGTGGCGCAAAGCGGTTGCGGCTCGTTGCCGATTGAGGAGCGCAGAAATTTCTGGAATGTTTCGGAGCAAGCATCCATTGGCGATTTTCGCTCTACTCATGCTGGGCTTTCCCCGCGCAGCGGCCGAGCGGCCTGCCTACGATGTTGTCCTGATTACTGTCGATACGCTTCGTCCCGATCACCTGGGGTGTTACGGCTACACCTCGATCCAGACTCCCCATATCGACCAGCTTGCACGGGCGGGCGCGCGGTTCACCCAAGCCTTTACGCCGGTTCCCATCACCTTGCCGGCGCATACGTCGCTCCTGACCGGAGCGTTCCCTCTCGCGACCGGCGTGCACGATTTCACGGGCAATCGAGTTTCCTCGGGAACCGCCACGCTGGCGAGAATTCTGCACGACCACGGCTATTCCACTGCGGCCTTCATTGGCGCGCCCGTGCTGGACTCACGTTTCGGCCTGAACCAAGGCTTTGATACTTATTTCGATCATTTTGACCTCGGGGGTAGGGAAGAAGTGCACCTGGACGCCATCAAGCGGCGCGGCGACCAGGTGGTGGATGAGGCACAGAAGTGGTTGAAGCTCAATCCGCGCCAGCCCGTGTTTCTATGGGTTCACCTTTACGACCCGCACGCTCCGTACAGCCCCCCGGAGCCTTATGCCGGGCGTTATCGAGGTCGTCCTTATGACGGAGAAATCGCATTTGCGGATGCCCAGGTTGGGCGTCTCATGGACGCACTGACTCAGCTGGGGCTCCTCGAAAAGTCGCTGGTGGTACTGGTCAGCGATCATGGTGAGAGTCTCGGGGAGCATGGCGAGAAAACACATGGTTTCTTTGTCTATAACGCCACTCTCCATATAGCCTGTATCGTTAAAGTCCCGGGCGCCGCTCCGCGGGTGGTTGCTGACGAGGTTTCGCTGGTAGATGTGATGCCCACGGTTTTGCAGGCTCTCAGAATTCCCATCCCCTCCAGCGTGCAAGGACGAAGTTTGCTGAGCTTGGTAGCGGGCCGCTCGGCAGAGAACCCGTCGAACCTTTATGCCGAGAGTTATCCTCCGCTGCTGCATTTTGGCTGGAACTTGCTGCGCAGCCTCGAATGGCACGGGTGGAAATATATCGAGACAACGCGTCCGGAACTCTACGACACGCGCACTGACCCGAAGGAATTGAAAAGCCTCTTCCGCACTCAGCAAACTGTGGCGCAGGAGATGAGTAACCGCCTGCGCGCCCTGGTCAGCCGCTACACGCCGGCCACCGGCGCACCTGCAACTGAAAATGCCCCTACCGATCTTGCGCTTCTCGAGAGCCTCCGTTCCCTGGGATACATAGCCGTGTCCACGGGGACAATCACGGACGCGAGCGGAAAGGTGCTGCCCGACCCCAAGGACCGTATCCAGGTTTATGAGCTGGTATCCTCAGCGCTCACCGACGACGAGCAAGGACATTACGCGGAGTCGCTCCGCAAGCTCCAACAAGCGGAAAAGACCGAGCCCCTTTCGCGTACCATTCGCTTTCTCATGGCAGGTGATTACTATCACCTGAATGACTTTCCTCACGCCGCCGCGTATTACCAGTCCGTTCTCCAGCTTGACCCCAAGAACTCGGTGGCCGCCTACTACCTGGGGCTTTCGCAACTAGCGCCCGGTGACTTGGATGGCGCTGAGCATGCCTTTCAGCATGCGCTCGAACTCGACCCGGCAAGCTTTTCCGCCGCTTTCAATCTGGGAGTCGTGTATACCCGCCGCAAGCAGCCGCAGGCCGCCATTCAAGCCTTCCAGCGCGCCGTGGAAATCCTCCCTGACTATGCGGAAGCGCACGAGGCCCTGGGCGAACTTTACCTCTATCTGAACCGCCCGCAGGACGCCGTGCGAGAGCTGGAGCGCGCCGTGGCGGTCACCCCCAAGATGGCCAAGGCCCATTATCAACTGGGTCGAGCCTACGCGGCCCTGGGACTTCAGGAGAAAGCCCAAAAGGAGTTTGATTGCGCCAAGGCTCCGTAGCGGGTAAGGAAGGACGGTTACATCCGGGGGTGCGAAGGGGCCTGTACTGAGAACAACAGCTTTTCCATGGGGAAGGGCGGCGTCTGGTCGGCGGTGGGGTTTGCCTGCTTGAGGCGCAGGATTTCCTGTAGTTCTGCGATGGATTTCTCTTTGTCGCCCACGGCCTTATAGACTCCAGCCAGGGTTTGATGCGCCTCTGCCATTTCGGGCCACAAACGCAAGGCAGCGTTTAGGTGGTCCAACGCGGAGGGATAATCTTTTCGCAGGAATTCGATCTTCCCCGCCAAAGACTGAACGTAAACATCGTCAGGGGTCATTTGCATTGCCTTGGAAATGGCTTGGTGGGCTTCCTCGACTCTCTCGGGAGTGCTGTTCACGATGACCAAGGCCAGGTAGTAATTGGTAATGCCACTATCGGCTCCCAGGGCGATGGCGTTTTTGAGCACCGGCTCGGCCTCCGCCGAGCGCAAACGGATGGCGAGCGTGATGCCCTGAACCATGTAGGGGAGAGCCCACTCGGGCCAGCGTGACTCGATCTGCGCGAGGATGCGCAAGGCGTTGTCGTGGTCGCGAACCAGTTCGTAAGCCATGGCCTGGAGCAGTTGCAGTTCGGGTGCGTCAGGGATGGCCGGGTTGGCTTGCTCGAGAAACCGGATGGCCCGCTTATACTGCTCGTGCTTGATCAGGAATATGGCGGCCTGGAAATAGAGATCAGCTCGCGTGGGTGCAGTGGCAAACCCCCGATTCAGGGCCTGGGCGGCTTCCTCGGGCTTGTTCATGGCGTCCAGGATCTGGGCGCGCAGCAGGAAGTAGTCTCCCTTTTGTTGCGCGGGAGGGGTTCCGTCAAGGACCTGCAATCCCGCCTCCGGGCCGGCGGCGTGGAAGGAGGCAGTCGCCAGATCCAGGCGGACGTCGGCGGCGGAGGGATTTCCGGCCAGGGCAGGCTCCAGAAACTCCCGCGCGGGGGCGTACTGCTCCGCGTCGATCAGGGTCTTTCCCACGGCGGCGAGAAGGGTGGGGTCGGAACTCAGGTTGCGGGTGGCGCGGAAAGATTCCAGGGCCTCATCGGTTTTCCCCGCCCGCAGGAGAGCGTTCCCTAAGCGCACGCGCAAGCCAGCGTCGTCAGGCCGTGTGGTGATCGTCCGCCGGAGGTTCGTCATGAAATGGGCGTATTGCTCCTCGGGAGGGAGTTTCAAGAACTGAAACAGCCCGCCATAAGGGCGCCGGCGCACCTCTTCCGGCTCCAGGCTTCGGAAGGCGGCGAGGACCTTCTCCGCTTCCTCTTTGCGATTCAGCCGCACCAGGACGCGACTGTAGTGGGTCAGAACCTTGTCGTCTTTGGGCGCGAGTTCCATGGCGCGCTTGAGGACCCGGGCGGCGTCCTCAAACTGCTCCAGACGCGTGTAGTCCACGCCGAGCGCATCGAGGGCACGGAAGTCATCAGGTTCCTTGGCGACAACGATCTTCAAGTCCTCCACCGATTCCGCCGTCTTGCCCAGTTGGTAGGCGAGCACCGCGCGAGCGTAGCGGGCGGCATTGAGCTTCGGGTCGGCTGCAAGCGCCCGGTTGAGGTGCTCGAGGGCCTTGTCCGGCTCCCGCACTGTCTCCGCGATGGCGAGTTCGTAAAGTCCCCGCGCGTCCCGAGGATACTTCTGGACATACCAGCGGAGGTCCACCAGGGCTTCATCGAGCTTGGCGGTGCGCACCAGGCAGAAGCCGCGCTCCCGGCGGGCCACGTCATCGTGAGGCTTCAGTTTGAGGTACTCGTCGATGGCAATGGCCGCGTCGGCGGGGAAGCCGATATCCTGGCTGGCCTCTGCCAGGGCGTAGAGGATATCCGTGCGCTGCGGGGCGGCGCTATGGGCCTCGAGAAGCAGCGGCACGGCGTAATCGGGGTGGCCCTTTGCCGTGTAAACGTTGGCAAGGTTGTAGAGGCAATCCGCGTCGTTGGGCCGCTGATTCAGAGCGACGCCATAAACCTCCCGGGCGCGGTCGAGGTGGCCGGCGCGCTGGGCGGCCAACCCCAGGTTGTAGAGGATGTCGAAATTGGTAGGCGCCATCTCCAGGGCGCGCGCGAAGGATTTCTCCGCCGCGTCAAAGAGCTTCCAATCCGCGTAAATCATGCCCACGGAAAAGGGAATGCGCGAGTCTTCGCCGCCCTTCCTCTCGACTCCTTCCAGGAGTTCCTGCGCGGCTTGCGGCTGGCCGGTCAGGTGCAATGCTTGCGCGCGCAGCATGACAACGGGCGGCGTGGCTTGGTCCCCCGGCGGCAGGCGGCTGAGATACTTCTGCGCAGCGGCGCCCTGCTTGGCCGTGATACTCAGGCGCGCCAGTTGCAGGTTGGCGTTGGAGTGGGAAGGATCAGCGGCCACCACTCGGAGGAACGCGGCGCGCGCCGCCTCAGTCTTGCCCTGCGCCAGGTAATGATTTCCCAGGTTGTTGAGCACGGCGGGCGAGCCCGGCGCGAGCGCCAAAGCCTGCCGGTAGGCCTTATCCGCTTCTTCATATCGTTTCTGAGCATCCAGGATGACACCCAACAGGCTGAGCGCCGCCGGGTCGCGAGGCGCTTGCTGCAAAGCCGCGCGCAGAGTCCGTTCGGCCTGGGCGACGTTGCCTTGCTGGAAATCCAACGCGGCTTGGTGCAACACACTGCGGGGAATCTCGCTGGGCGAGGATTGCCCGCTGAGGCCGCCGGGGCGGAGGAATAGGGCCGTTAAGATAACGAGGATGAGCCAGTGACGCATAATGCCGGCCAGGTGCGAGGGGTCGGCTGGGACGAAACCGACGGTGACTATTCTATCCCACCCCGCGTCTTGGTTGGGAATACAAGTGTAGGGTCTCGCAATTAGGTGGACAGTGCCCCGCCACCCTCCCGGCGGCGTTCTGCCGGCAAAATGCCGGCGCTACGCCAGGCGGATTGTCGCCGCGTTTCGGGGACACGATACTTGTTGCCAAACAAAAAGGGAGGGGCACGGGGCCCCTCCCTGGAGACCGACCACCAGATGACGTTAGAAGTAGATCTTTAGAGCCATCTGAACTTCGCGCGGTGTATTGACTTGGCTCTGGACGTTCCCAAAGCCGCCCGCGTTGAAGGTGGTAGCGATGTTACCGAATTGCGGGTGGTTGAGGGCGTTAAAGGACTCCACCCGGAATTCCAATTTGGAACCTTCGCGCATCTTGTTCAAAGAGATTTCCTTGAACAAAGAGAGAGCAGCGGTTCTGGTTCCCGGCAGACGAGTGTTAGGTTCCATACGTGGCGCGTTGCCGATGGTCCACTTGTCAGGCACCCAAAGGGCGGTCGAGGCATTCATGAAGTAGCCATCCGTGAACCATTTCGACTTAGGGTTGACGATGAGCGGGCCAGTCTGGTTGGGAAGTTGCCCCCCGTAGGTGTCCGGGGATGTCCCGCCGTTGAGGCCGATATGGAGGGGCTGGCCATTGTCAAAGCGCCAGATGCCGTTGGTCTGCCAGCCGCCCAGAATTGCATTCACATAGGGGTTCCAACTGGTACCCCACCTCTTGCCTTTTCCGATGGGGAGGCTATAGAGATAGCCGACTTGGAACACTTGCGGAATATCCCATTCGGAAAGCGCCCGCTCCAGCTTCAGGTTGTTGGGGTCTCGCATCTGGGCGAACCCACCCAGCCATTCCGTGCTGGTTGAGACCGAGGCATCGTCGATGGACTTGGAGTTGGTGTAAGTAACCAGCATGGCCAGCCCATTCGACATGCGCTTCTCAACCTTTACCTGGAAGGCATTGTAAATGGAGTTCGCCCAGGGGGGGTTGGGCTGACTGATGCCGGAGAATTGTGGGAATGGCCTGATGAGTTGCGAGGCCTGAATCGTGGGGCCCGTCATTCCCGAACCCGGAGTGGTGATAATTCCATAGTAGGGGTTGGGAACATACGTGCCGAGCGCGGTTCGCAGGTCGCTGTCGGTGGCCTCCTTCTCGACCCAGGTTCCGAAGTGGTTCATGTCACCGGCGCCGTGGTAGTACAGGTGCGTGCCCTTGGTCCCGACATAGTTCACGTCAACCAGCCAATTGCCGGACAATTGGCGCTGGAAGCCGAAACTCCACGTCTGGGTATAGGGTGGGATGTTCGCGTTACGCTCCCCTTCGTTAATGCCGATGCCGAGGTTGGTGAGGTTGCCGAGCGAGGGACCCGTGGGGAGCAAGGGTCCACCCGGGAAAGGATCGCTCTGGCGCGACCAGGGGGTGACGCCGTCACCATTCATGGTGGTGTTCCAATTCGTGATTGCGTCGAAGCCCTCGTTGCCAACCGGTCCCGCCCCTGTGGTACCCCATTGGGTGGGGTTATAGAAAAGGCCGTACCCCGTACGAAGCACAGTGCTGTTGTCGAGCCTGTAAGCAAGGCTCACGCGTGGCCCGATGTCCCGGTAATACGTATCCACGGGGTGGCGCTGCTTGTTGCTCAAGTAGACCAAACCGCCGACAGGACTCGTCACATTCGGCAGGGGAAGCTGGGAAGGCCACGTGGCGGCATCCACAGCCGCGGGATGGATGGGCAGAGACTGGGTGGGATCGAGCCAGCTTCCGCGGTTGTATCGCTCGGTGCGTGGAATCTCCAGGTCATAACGCAGGCCGGCGTTGACGGTGAGCTTGTCGGTGGCGCGCCAATTGTCCTGGATGAACCCGCCCCAGCGGTAGTTCTGNNGTGAGGAAACTGGCCAGGGCGTCGCCGCCACTCCAATAGGGGTACTGGGAAGTGCTGTATTGGTCGAAAATCGTCAACCCCTCGGTAGGTCCGACTTGGTACCAGTTCATCTGGTTTTCACGCCACTCGCCCCCCGTCTTGATTTCATGCCGGCCCTTCACGTGCGTGAGGGTGGCCAGCAAGTGGTAGACCTGGTTGCCGTTCTTGTAGACCGACCAGGCCTGGGCGCCGATCGATTCCCCCCCGGCCGCAGTGGCATAACCGCCGTAGAGCTCGATGACGGGCGCACCAATGGTTCCGGAGTCGATCATGTAGGCGGGAAGGCCGAGAGTCTTAATGGGGTCGAAGTTGGGATAGTCCTGGGCACTTCCCTTGGTATCGGAAAGACCACGTGTGAAGCCCAATGACACATTGAAAAGTGTGTTGGGGCTGAAGGTGTGATTCAGACTCAGAGCAACCGACCGTGCGCCGCCCACCCCAGGGCCCTGCGTGCAGGGATCGAGCGCGTTTCCGAAGCAGTTCATCCCATGGTAAGTACCCTGGGCATAGGAGGCGCGGGCGTTGAAGGCGGTCTTTTCGGTGAAGCGGTGGTCGATGCGGACGTCAAACTGGTCATTGGTGTTGGCGTTGATGCCTGAGGCGGACCAGTTGTTATAGGGATCATACTGCGAGGTCCCGACGTTGACGTTGGGCGCCGGATAATACTGGATCATCTTGGACGACACGGGATCGATCAGGTTGCCGGCGACAGGAGACAGTTGATAACCGGTTCCTGTGAGATTGGGATTACCGGCGCTTGTGAAAAGAGCCAGGTTGTTGAACGGGATGGGTGTCTGCAAGACCCGTCCGGTGCCAGCTACGTATTTCCCGGAGTAGGGATCCCAGAGCTGGCCCTCCTCATTCGAGCAGATCCCGGTCGCGTCAAACGTTCCACTCTGGCGTGCGCAAAGTTCAGAAAAGTCGCCTAGCTTTTCGGCAGCGTCAGGAACGCCAGCGTTGTGGGTTTGCCCGGAGTG
>PMYF01000740.1 GCA_003171295.1 Acidobacteriota bacterium
CTCACTGCGATGCACGAGTTGAACTGCCAGTTGATGCCGCTGAAAGTCATGCGGTACATCCTTGGTAAAGAACTCGACCACGCTTTCTTGAAGGAGCGGCAGGGCGATGTGTTGGAGCTGAAAAATGCGCGTCTGAAATTCAACATTAGCGCGGCCTCGAAGCTTCTGGCTCGGCGCAACATGGCTCAGGCTCTGCCCATTATGATGCAGTTTTTGCAGGCAGGCCCCATTGTTCAAGGACTTGCTATTGCCGGTAAGAAGGTCGACGTTCAGGAACTGATTCGCATGTTGTATGAGGTCAGCGATTGGAAGAATATCAACGATATCATTGTCGATATGACCGACGAAGATAAACAGCGTTGGGCGCAGGCTCAGGCTAGCGGCCCGGCTCAGATACAGGCCAAGAACAAGATGGCACTGCAACAGCAGGACGCTGTCAATAAGGCAGGGGCAGCGAACGATGAAAATATCGCCCGGGCCAGCCGCGAAGTTTTGCGGCAGGCCCTGGAACAATCCTCCGAACCGATGGCGGTCGGCGGCGAGCCCGGTGGAAAAGGGTTCGGGTCTAACATCTAGTNNAGGAGAGACAGCGCATGATGCACCCAAATAAGAAGCGCTTTGACGTTGTGAATCTTGAGCGCGTACTTGATCGTGGCCTTAACGCCGAGGAGCAGGGCGCGGTTTCGCTCTGGGAAAAAGGGCGCGCGCTGGCCCAAATGCGGGCGATGTACGGCTGGGATGTGATTATCGAAATGCTCCAGTCCTACCCGCTCCAGGCCATGGACGAACTGATGCGGATGAACCCATCAGAAGGACCACTGATTAACGCTCAGCAGGCTGTTGCTTTTGGAGCCCACAAAGTTTTCATGAACTTTCAGGCGGACGTGGATGCCGCGATCGAAGCATCGCGCAGGCCGCCTGATGTCATAACTGAGCAGTTACGACACGCCACGACCGCTCCACCGGAACTTTAAGAACACCATCCGTTCACTCGGATTAGTGAAGGAGAATGCGCATGGTAAATAGTCACGAACGTACCCCCGACCCGGATTTCGATCCGTGGCTGGATGACAAGTTTGCACAACTCGACTTGAGAAAAGGTCCTGGCGATATGGCCGCGCGGCTGACAGAAATCGCCAACAGCGGCGNNCCCGCCGTGCCTGCGCCGGAGGCCACCGTGGTTGTTCCTGATCCACCTGACGGCGATCAGCCCGAAGTCTATACCTACGACGATGGGTCCTCGGTCACGATTGAACAAATACCCACCGGCCTGAAGGCAACGGTCAGCGTAGGTGAGGGTGGCGGCGACCAGGTTTACTACGGCAAGAACAAGGACGAGCTGCTCCGACAGGTCTTGGCAGCACAATTGAACGCAACCAAGAAGATTCGTCAGCAAAACAAGCAGCTCAAATTGACCCCCGCGCCGCGCGCGGTTGGCCCCATCTCTTTAGAGGTCGACCCCGTGCCGCACGAGTTGAGCGTCGACGAGAAGTTCGAAATTAAAACGAAGTTGGCCGATGACCCCGACTTGGCCATTCAGGAGTGGTTCCAGAAGAAATCTGGCATGTCGATCGAGGAGCTGACCGCGTTAGCCCGGGAGGGCCGCGCCGCGTCAGATGCGGTGGTCATGGATACCGAATCACGTGCATTCAAGGAGGCACAGCCTCGGTACAAGTGCACGATGCCAAACTTCCGAATTCTTATTGGTTATCTTGCGAAGGATAAGTTGAACATTGAACTTACGCAAGACAACGAGGACGAGGTTCTAAACACACTCGTTCGAAACGAGCTTTTTTCACGAACAACTTTGGCGGAAGCCTTCGAGACACTGGTTCAAGACGGATTGCTTGAACTACTGCCCGAAGACACTGCACCGCCTGCGGAGGAAGTAACAGCCACCCCTATGCCTGCTCCTCCCAAACCGGTAGCATCGGCTGCGCCACCTGCGGGGATTCCGAGGCAAGCGCACCAGAGAGCGGCAAAAGTCAGTCTAGGCATCAGGCCATCTTCAACTTCTGGTCTTGCACCTGGTTCTAGCACTGATCATGCGCACTCAGTCGAAGAGTTGGACAACCTGAGTACTGACGATATCGGCAGTCTATTAGCCGGTGTCAGGCAGCTAAAGGCTCGAACTCGGCGTTAGGATTTCAAACACCCAAGAGGTGTCCTTTGGCTTACACACCTGCTTCAATCCTCACCTCGGGCGCGCTGCCTAACCTCGTAGCTATCTACTACGAGCGGGCTGCGATTCCGAACCTCAAGGCTGAAACGCCCTTTATGTCGATGACGCGCCAAAAGCCGTTGCCGCTCCATTCAGGGAACCAGATTCAGTTCTATACCTACGCTCTGCTCGCTGCCAACACGCAGCAAGCAACGGAAGGTTCTGTCGGCTCGCCGATCAGTGAATCCTCGACCAAGATCGTGGCCACTGTCGGGCAGTACGCTGACTTCATCAACAGTTCCGATCTGGCCATGGATGTTGCGATTGACGACCCGTCGCTGCTCAACAACCTGTCCACCGAACTGAACTACCGGCTTGCACTCACGCTGAACACCCTGGTCCGCATCACTTCGGACTCGGCGACTGGCGTGGACAGCTCGGTCAACATTGACGTCACGGCTGGCTCCACTGGCTGGGAAGAGACCACATCCGGGTACCTGACGGCTGCGGTTGTCCGGGCGGCCATCCAGTCGCTCAAGGGCGTCAATGCGCGTCCCCTCACCAAGGACGGCTATTGGGGTGGTAAAATGGATGCTGCCTCCTCAAAGAAACAAAATCTAGCTCAATCCGTCAAAGTATGCTTTGCATAAAAGACGGAGGCAAGGGACAAAATGAAGAACTTACCTTGGTCGGCACTGGCCATGTGTTTTGACTGTGAGGGAACAATCTCACTAGGCAGGCACAATAAGACAGAAGAAGGAGAGCCTGTAAGTATTCAGTTAGACCTAACCATCGTGAATACTGACGAACGATTGGTGGTTTGGCTGATGCGGCATTTTGGAGGCAGATATTATTTACGACCTGCCTATAGCCCACAACACAAGGCTT
>PMYF01000480.1 GCA_003171295.1 Acidobacteriota bacterium
CCTGCTTGCCCATGGGCTTGGTTTTGATCTCGGGGTTGGGAATCTCTTGGTGCGGGGCTCTGGTAAAGCCAAACGCATCTATAGGGGCGCCTGACTTTAGGAAGTCATTATTTGATACCCCCTTCGGATGGCAAGGCACTGGCTCAGCCGAGGGATATTTGCACGCAGGTGCGACGGGGGCCGGTGCATCCGCGCCGCCTTCCTCCTTCTTGGGCGGAAGCGTGGGCTCAAAGGTTGGCGGTTCAGGAGTTTTCTCGTGAGGGATCGGCTGGCGCCGTAGCACCGGACGAGCATCCGATCGAAAAGAGTCGTCGGCTTGCATGGCCCAGGGTGTTGGGGCTCGCGCCGAGAACAGGGCGGTCGACGCACTTTCGGCCTCGTGCTCAAGGGGGTCGTTCACATCTCCCACGCTAAGCTCACCCAAAGCCGCATGGTCCACTCCGGACTGCTGGACGGTATGTGCCAGTTCGTGGGCGAGCAGGCGCTTGCCGACTGCTGTTTGGGGAGCGAAATGGCCCTTTGCGAACACGATATCGTGCCCCACCATGTATGCCGACGCGCCAACGGCCGCGGCCGAGGCGGCGGCTCTATAATCGAGATGCACGCGGACTCGGCTGAAATCGTGCCCGAAGTGCGACTCCATAAGAGCACAGGTTGGACGATCGAGTGGCTGGCCCGAGGATGCCAAAACCTCGTGCACAATTGGGGGAACAGTCTTGACTTCAGTCCGCCGCTCGGCTGGCAGAGCCTGCGGTTTAGCAGGGGGCAGATAGAAGGTCGTGGCCGCTGGGTGTGCATCGATACCGCCGGGAAGGCGGGGGCCTCCCTTCGCGAGAACCGTTTCTACGCTGGACCTTCGAAGCTGGATTCGGCCAAAATCATGATGAGCAATCACGGGCGGTGTCGCAGTTTCGAATTGGGTCGCCCGCGAATTCGACCCGAAGTGGCGGTCTGAAATTGTACGCTTCCAGGATAAGGAGCTTCCTCGCTCGCCCACATGCGTGGCAGCGTGTCCCATGGTGAGTTTACCCAGCCTCTGAGTTCCGGCCATTTCAGAAACCTCGAACTCGCCCGAGCAGCTTCTGCCTTCGAGTGCTTGATTTTCTGTACGCCGGCAGAGAACACTCTGCCGCTAGCCTCGAAGTTCCTGATCTGCTCATCGATGTCGTCGCCCGACGTGGGTTTGCCCTGCGATACAGTGAACCGAATACACCCGCCACGCCACTTTCCGTCAGGCAGGCATTTCGAACACTGCGCTCGCATATTCCACTTGGCTGTGCCTTCTGTCAAGCAAAAAAACCGGCTGCAGATCGCCACTTGAAGAGCACCATATATCCGCGGTGCTCCCCAAGTCGGATTCTCCGCAACCACTTGGAAGATCAATTCCCGAATTTCCTTCGACGTCGGTCTTCTCCCCACATGCGTGCTGATCCTGGAGGTCAGCCGCCAGTACAAGCGGAAACCGGCCCGGTGCCACCAAACCACGGTCTCGGGTGTGACGACGATCAGCGATTGTTTCCATCCTGACCAGAACCGATGGACGGCGACCCAGAAGAGTTTATCGAACAGGCCTATTCGTGGCTTCGGATGCCGAGGCTTCAGCACGGCGAGTTGTTGGCGTAGCGCGAGATTCTCGAGGAGGCTCTGGCGTGCCCGCCAGAGGCGGACCAGTGTGCCGATGGACAGGACAATGAATCGAAACATGGCCAGGAGTTATAACAGAACTGTGGCGGGAGGGCTGCAGCTATGTTATTGATTCTGCAGGCGGCCAGAGTTTTGGCGAACCACACGGGGAAACAGCAGCTTATTGCCTTTGCCCCGATGATTTCTTTCGGTGTGGTAATGCCCTTGGAATTCGGTTAGCGCTCTCTTCAACGAAGCTTCCCCCAACAGGATCAGCTTCGATAGGCACTCCTCTTTGACCGATCGCACCCAGCGTTCCGCAAAAGCATTCAAGTTCGGGCTACGCGCAGAAAGCCGCAGGCACTTCACCCCTCCTGCGGCCAGCGTCTCCCGGAACTCCGCGCCGAACTTCGTGTCGCGGACGTGAAGCACATATCGATGTTGGCGGAGACACCCGCAGGCCACGTCCGTCGCGTTGCGGCCCATTTGCGNNTGCCGGGTGATCCCCGCCAGGCTTACGCGCCGGGTCTCCAGCTGGAGGAAGAACAGGACGTAGTAAGTCGCCAGACCTCGCCAGGTAAGCACTTCGACGGTGAAGAAATCGGCCCCCGCCAACACTGCCAGGTGGGCGGAAATGAATTCCTTCCAGGTGGTCTTCTGGCACCGCTTCGGTGCCGGTGCGATGCCATGCCGCCCGAGCACGTTCGCCACCGTCTGATCCGACACCCGATGGCCGAGGTTGGCCAGGGCTCCCACGATCCGATCGTATCCCCAGCCGGAGTTCTCTCTGGCCATACGTAGAATCAGGGCTTCGCTTTTGCCATCGATGGGCGGTCGGCCCGGATAGGATCGGCGCTGGGATCCGTCGAACTTGCGGGCGATCAGCCGGCGGTACCACACCAGGATCGTGTCGGGCTGGGCGACACCAGCCACCTGCTCCAGTCCCCTACGGCCGAGTCTCTTGCCCATTTCAGCCAGGGTGGATCGCTCCGGATCGGACAGCCTCAAACGGGCGGGAAGGTGTAATCGCAAGATCCGGTTCTCGGCCGCCAGGTATTCGTTTTGCAGCAGCAACTGCTGGTTTACCAGACCCGTTACATAGGCCAACAACCGCGCCCATTGGTTGTTTTGCATGGTGACCGTACATCATACGTGATCTGGCGCTGAATCGTCCGGTCGAATATTTTGACCATACGGGGGGAGTCTACAGGTTGGACGGAGGGCTTAGGCTTGGGCTGGACAGGAGGCTTGACTTTCTCCCCCGTCAGTTCCCCCATAACCTTGGCATAGGCTGTCCATCCATCTCCAGGCTTTCCTGTCTCAGGATTCCCTGTTAGAGAATCAGCTATGACTACGGCAGCAGCAGCGCTGCTGTTGTATTCTGTGTTCTCTTCCTTCTTGGATTCCTGGTTAGGTTCCTTGTTATAGTCCACCTGTGGAACACTCCGTTCCCCTGTGGAACAGGGTGTTCCATTAGGGAACAGGGTGTTCCCCTGTGGAACAGGGTGTTCCTTGGGTGAACACCCCCCATCGTTCCAAGGGAAGTGATATCTGTTGGACTGGCGGTTGTTTGGATCGACGGAAACATTCAGGGGGAGTTTCGCCT
>PMYF01000793.1 GCA_003171295.1 Acidobacteriota bacterium
GCCTGGTAGCCGATCTCAGCCGCCTTGTTGGTGAGCCAAACGGTCTCCCGCACGCTTTCCACGCCGGTACCGGCGAGCAGGAGTTTCTCCGGCGCCGCGAACTCCGCCACCCACTCCCAAAGTTGAATCTTCTCTTCGACCGTGAGCATAACGCTCTCGCCGGTCGAGCCGCAGACCACGTAGCCGGCCAGTGCCGTGAGATTCCACTTCTCGACGTTGTGTTTGAGCTTGGCTCGGAAGAGATCGCCGTTGTGATCGAACGGCGTGGCGATGGGAGGAAAAATGCCTTGCAGTTTCATGAGGCTGCGGGGGCCGGGCAAACCCGGCCCCGTTGCTTCGGGGCGGATGGCGGATCCGAGAGTCGGAGGAGTGGCAACTTGATGGGCTCCTACGACTGGCAGTTGGGCAGAAGTGACTCCCGATAGCTGCGCCGACCCCGCAGGCGGGGCACGGGAAGCTCCGGCAGCGTGGCAGCTTCGGCTGCCCGATTACGTCGCGAAAGGGCCCTCTGGCAGAAGAGGGCCACCACTAGTGGACGGAACCCACCCCAGAGCGGTGTTCGTCGGCAGATGGCAAGAACTTCAGGAAAATTACCCAAAATCAGTATGGAAACGCAGACGAAAGTGTGCTATAACAAGCCGACCAGAAAAAGTTTACGGGAACAGACGGGTGAAGCAGTACGTCCAAGTTCTTGAAAGCGATGATAAAAGTGATCTCACTCGACGGCCGGATGTAGGCTAGAATGGATTTTTGTGGCTCCGGCGGCTGGGAAGTGGGTTATGCTGAAGGTGGGATTGCACAGCACCGGAGGTGCAGGCGGACCGCCGGAAGGGAAGGGTGTGGCGTTCGATGCTGATCGGAGTTGTCAATTCTGTCGATGAGAGAACGATGAGGCGAACTCACATGGCACTCGAACAGGAACTGAAGTACTTCGAGGAGCAGAAGGAGCAACTCCTGCTAAAGCACAACGGGAAGTTTGTGCTTATCAAAGATGACCAGTTCTTGGGGGCCTTTGACACGCCGGCGGACGCATACGCGGCGGGCGTTGCTCAGTTCGGGGGGGAAGCATTTCTCGTCAAGAAGGTTGCCGAAAAAGAGGAGACGTTTCTGAATCTAGCACTTGCGCTTGGGTTGACGCATGCCCGTCTTTGATTTCTCGCACAGGGGCAAAGACGGTCGCAGCCTCCTGGACAGTGGGCCGTTGATTAAGGTAGAGGTGGAGGTTCCCGAGCCACTACAGGCGGACCTTGAACGGAGGGGGAAGAGGGTGCCGCCAAAGCGCGTTGGCTGGGCGTTGATAGACACCGGGGCTTCGCTGAGCGCGGTTCACGAGCCTGTGCTGAAGGATCTTGGCATTTCGCCGTTTGACTGTATTAAGACCTGGAGCCCCCACGGACAGGGGCGGTCCTGGGTCTACCCGGCTAAGATCTCGTTCCCTGCCTTGGGCATTCGGGATCTCCCCATGGGTAGGGTAGTGGGATCCAAGATCGAGTGGCAGGCCTCCGACGGCAATTCGCTCATCATGCTGCTTGGGCGAGACATCCTGAACGGTTTCCTCTTTGTATACAACGGGAAGCAGTCCCGCATCACGTTGGCGTACTAGCGGTATGGGGCGCTTGGAGTGCGTGACGTCCTGCCCTGAGGGAGAAGCCATGGAGCAAGAGGAAACTATCCTGAAAGTGCTGGAGCGTCAAGGCAGGGAGATGAGTTTGGCCGAGTTGCTCGCCGTGCTTAAGAAGCAGGGCATCTCCGATGAAACGCGCACGAAGGCCACCTTGTGGTCTCTGATCGCTGGCGTGGAAGTCGAGTTGACTCCAAGGCGGAATCTTCGGATTGGACGCCCGCGCCGTACCTCTGCCACGCCTCTACGCTGAATGTCGACTCAGCGCTACGACCGTCTCCACCCGGAGTCTGACGACAATCGGACGCCGGCCCAGCGTGACTGTGATCGCGTGTTGTACACGTCGGCGTTTCAGAGACTCGCTGAGGTTACCCAAGTGGTTTCCCCGGACGAGGGCCACGTTTTCCACAATCGTCTCACGCATTCTCTGAAGGTCGCGCAGGTAGCCCGCCGAATGGCGGAACGCTTGGTCCAAGATCACGGGAGGAGGGTTCGCGACGTGGGTGGAATCGATCCCAATGTCGTGGAGGCGGCTTCCCTGGCCCACGACCTGGGGCACCCCCCCTTTGGGCACATCGCTGAGGAAGAGCTGGACAGATTCGCCACTGGGCACGACCTTGCCGAAGGCTTTAATGGGAATGCCCAATCATTCCGGATCGTCACGAAACTGGCTCTTCGCAGGGAAGAGTATCCGGGCCTCAACCTCACACGCGCAACCCTCAACGCCATTTTGAAGTATCCGTGGACAAGAGGGTCCAGCGGGGACAAGCAGAAGAAGTGGGGAGCCTACTTCACGGAGCAGGAAGACTTTGACTTTGCCCGTGAGCTGATGAAGGGGGACGGGGACATCAGGGGTGCGGAAGCAGACCTGATGAACCTAGCCGACGACATCACATATGCCGTGCACGACGTCGCGGATTTCTACAGGGCGGGCTTGATTCCTCTCCACAGGTTAGCGAGCCGCAAGTCCGTTGAGCGAAAGAGGTTTTACGAAGGGGTTTTCAGCCGACCGGAGTTCGATAGTCGGTCTGCTAGGCGGCTGCGCGGAGCCTTTGGGAGACTGGCCCAGTTCATCCCCTTTGAGTTCCCGTATTCTGGGACGGCTAAGGACAGATCGCACCTTCGTCTCTACACGGCAGGCCTGATCTCCGTCTATGTGCGAAGGGGAGTGGAGATTGAGCGGGGGTCCCCGGGAGACACTCCCCGACTACGCGTCGACCCGGAAACGGCTTTGGAACTGAACATTTTGCATGAACTCACGTGGTATTACGTGATCAGGAACCCATCGCTTGCTACGCAGCAGCACGGGCAGCGGGAGGTCATCCGTACCCTGCTTGAGATCTTCCACGGGGCTGCCAACACGCCCGACGAGATGGCCGTGTTTCCGCAGCCTTTTCAGGAGTTGCTAAAGGACGCGAGAGGGCCCGAGGACATGACCAGAATAGTGTGCGATTACATCGCCGGCCTGACGGAACGTCAAGCCTTGAATCTCCACCTGAAGCTCACTGGAGTCCGGCCCGGGTCTGCTTTGCACTGATTCGTTCCCACGAGGTACTCGTCGTCTCCGACCGGGGCCGAGAGTCTGCCGTGGCCTCTCACCCCTTCAAGTCCCGGAACGCCTCTTCGATCTC
>PMYF01000216.1 GCA_003171295.1 Acidobacteriota bacterium
TCCACCTGCAGCCAGCACCAGTATTTGCTCTCTTCCGTCCAGATCCGGCCCATCGCCGGCCGTGTATAGCGTTCAATCATGGGCAAACTCCCCTTAGGGGCCACATGTAGCGGCCTGCCAACTTACTGATTGTACTGGGAAATAATGCCTAGGATCGTAATCAACCCCATGGCAGGCCAATCATCCAATGCGGTTAGCATAATATATGCCGTGGAAGCGCACAATCATCTCATAGCGTATTCCCTTGCCGGCGGGAAGCAGAGAAGCGCCTATAAGTCCTTTGTTGTCTGGAATTTGGAATCTGACTTACTTAGAACAAAGAAGTTACAGTAGAACCATCGCTCTATCCCCTTGAAAACAGGTAATTTCCCGCAAAGGTACCGGGTGGGGGTGGGCACATCAGTGGCGAGAAATCCCCAACCGCTCGTAAAGCTCATCCAAAAGCAACCCGCGCCCCGGCTTATAAGGCTGAAACCACTCGCCGTCGATCACCAGTTGCGGAATAGCCCGCTTGCCCACGCGGCGTACCAGCTCGGCCGAAGCTGTCGGATCGCGGTCTATATCGATCTCGGTGTACTCGATGCCGTGCGAGTCGAGAAACTTCCTGGCAGCCCAGCAATCCCCGCACCAGGAAGTGGCATACATCTGCACGTTCATGCGATCATTTTACTCGGGTTTCCGCTGCTACTATCAGGAAGAATGACCGCCGATGAGATCAAGACGCTGCTGAGGTTGGAACCGCACCCGGTCGAGGGCGGTTTCTACCGCCGAACCTACGCCTCTAATAGCACGGTGGAACTTCCGCGCGGCCCGCGCCCCACCGGCACCGCGATTTACTACCTGCTGGAGCCGGGAACCTTTTCGGAGATGCACGTTCTTGCCTCCGACGAAATTTTCCACTTCTATCTTGGCGACCCGGTGGAAATGCTACAACTTTTTCCCGATGGAAGCTCCGCTGTTTTCATTCTTGGACCGGATTTGGCGAATGGGCAGCACGTCCAACTTGTCGTCCCCGCCGGGGTATGGCAAGGCACGCGGCTGGCAGGCGACGGGAAAGTCGCTCTGCTGGGCTGCACGGTGACGCCGGGCTTCGATTTCGCCGATTACCGCAGCGCGCGTTATGAGGAGTTAGCAGACAAGTGGCCCGCCGAAGCGGAGCGGATCAGAAGATTGACCCGGAACTAAGGCAACCGCCGCTCTCGAAAGAAACTTCGCAGCAGCTCCGCCGCCTCATCTGCAAGAATTCCCTGCTCCACCTGCATCTGGTGATTGAGTTGCGGATGGTTGAGCACGGAGAGCACCGAGCCGGCCGCGCCCGCCTTGGGGTCTGCGGCGGCAAAAACCAGCCGGTCCAGCCGCGCATGGATCATCGCTCCGGCGCACATCGCGCACGGCTCCAGCGTTACATAAAGCGTGCAACCCGGCAGCCGGTAGTTGGCCAGCGCCGCAGCCGCCGCGCGCAGGGCCACAATCTCTGCGTGGGCCGTGGGGTCCAGGTCGCGCAGTACGCGATTCTGCCCCCGAGCGACGATTGCTCCCTCGCGCACCACAACCGCGCCAATCGGCACCTCGCCGGCATCCGCTCCCATGCAGGCTTCAGCGAGCGCGGCTTGCATAGCTTCCTGGTCGTCAATCATGGTTTCAATGTTAGCGCCGCCGGGGTCCCCGCAGACAGGTCTTCGTCTGCGGGGTGGGCAGCCGGGGTCCCCGCGGACGGGTTCTTGTCCGTGGGGTGTTCAGCAGGCTGTTGCTGCGTCATGCAGTGCAGCGTGCCCAGGCCCCAGACGAGGTCGACCGAGTGAATGCCGATCACCTCGCGGCCCGAAAATACCTCGGCCAGCGTGTTCAGCGCGACGCGGTCGTTGGGGTCGTGGAAGGTGGGAACTAGCACAAGGTTATTGGCGATATAGAAATTGGCGTAACTGGCCGGCAGCCGTTGGCCGCGGAAGACGACCGGGCGCGGCATGGGCAACTCGACTAACTCAAACTGCTTGCCGTCGAGGGTGCGCGCGGCCCTGAGCCGAGTGAGGTTTTCAGCCAGCGGCGCGTGGTTGAGGTCGCGCGTATCCGGCTCGACGGCAGCAACAATGATCGCCGGCGCAACGAAGCGCGCTATGTCGTCGATGTGGCCGTGGGTGTCGTCGCCGGCGATGCCGCGATCAAGCCAGATGGTCTGATCGATGCCGAGGTAGTCGTGAAACGCCTGCTCCAGTTGCGCACGGCTCACGCCGGGATTGCGCTGCTGAACCTTGCTGAGCTGGCACTCCTCGGTGGTGAGCAGAATGCCCGCGCCATTGCAGTCGATGGAGCCGCCTTCGAGGACGAGGCGGTGTGCGCGACCGTCTTCTAACTCGGCCGTTGGTTGCCATTCCGGCAAGCCGAGCAGTGCTGCCACGCGGCCCGGCACCTGGTCGTCGAGAGGCCAGTCGGAGTACTTGGCCCAGGCATTGAAGCGCCAGTTGGTGATGGCAACTCGGCCATCCCTGCTCCTGACAAATATCGGTCCCGAGTCGCGCGTCCAGCCCCGATTGATGGGCCACCGGTGGAAGCTCACCCGGTCGAGATTCGCGCCGGCGCGCTCCAGAATTCCACGCGCTCGCAGTTCAGCCTTCGCGTCCTCGACCAGAAGATGCACCTGTTCCCGCGCAGCCAGCAACCGCACAATCTCCGCGTAGAGCCATGGGATGGCCTGAAACTTGCCCGGCCAATCTTCGGGGTTGTGCGGCCAAGCCAGCCAGGTAGCCTCGTGCGGCTCCCACTCGGC
>PMYF01000044.1 GCA_003171295.1 Acidobacteriota bacterium
TGTGGCACCTGCTTCCCCACTGCAACCCGGGGCCGTCCATTTCCTTGACGGATTTCAAACTGGTGGGCGAGCGGGTGGCCGACCCGATTTCCGAAAAGCAATTTGAAAAAGTACAGGAACTGGTCGTGGCCGCGCGCAATGCCAAGGCGGAGATGGCTCTGCAGAAGCAGAAACCCAGCCTGCAGGTGGCCTCCGAGGATTTGCGGTTGCTTGAACTCTACCGCGCCCATCAGGACACCATCCTGCGCCTGGCCGGCTGCGAGGCGATGCACCTCGCGCGGGGCCGTCTGGCCGCGGAGGTCCTGGACGTGCGCGCGGGCGCCGCTTTCGACCTGCGCGTTCTGCACGAGGAGAAGGTGGACCCCGCGGCCGAACGGGCGCGCCTGCAGAAGGAAAAGCAAAAGCTCGAGCAACAACTCGCGCAGGCGCGCGCGCAAATGAGCAATCAGGATTTCCTGGCGCGGGCGCCCCGGGAAGTCGTGCGCGGCGCCGAACGCCGGCAAGAGGAATTGACCGAACATTACCAGAAAGTTGTCGAAGCACTGGAAAGGGTGGGTTGAAAAGTGGGNNCTCATCTTCCACGCTCTGGCTGAGGACCTGGGGCAGGGCGATTTGACCACGCGCGTTACGCTGGCCGAAGGCGTGAAGGGCCGCGGGACATTTCGGAGTAAACAACGCCTGGTCGTGGCCGGACTGCCCATTGCCCAAAAGGTTTTTGAGATTCTTGACCCCTCCCTGGAATGGCAGGGCGGAGTGTCGGAGGGCGCGGAGGTTGAGCCCGGCACGCCGCTCGCCTCCGCGAGCGGGGTAGCCGGTTCGTTGCTGGCGGGTGAGCGCGTAGCCCTGAATTTTCTCCAACACCTGAGCGGCATTGCGACGTTTGCGCGCCGCTTGAAAGCGGAACTCGCGGGCACGCGCGCGGAATTCCTGGATACGCGTAAGACCACGCCGGGACTGCGCAGCCTGCAGAAATACGCGGTGCGCGTGGGCGGCGGGCGCAACCATCGTCTGCGCCTGGACGACGGCATCCTGATCAAAGGGAATCACCTTCGGCTGGTGGGCGGCATCCGCACCGCCGTCGCCAGCGCCCTCGAGCAGCGCCCGGCGGGTTACCACGTGGAGGTGGAAATTACAAGCCTGGCGGAACTGGACGAGGCCATCCGCGCCGGCGCCGACGGCGTATTGCTAGATAACATGACGCCGGAGGAGGTTGGCGAGTGCGTGAAACGCGCCGGCGGGCGCGTGCGCCTGGAAGTTTCCGGAGGAATTGACGCGAGCAACATTCGCGCTTATGCCGAGACCGGCGTCGATTACATTTCCGTGGGCGCCCTCACGCATTCCGCTGCGGCAGTGGATATCAACTTTCGCATCACGCCCCTTTAGGCCCGGGGAGCATAGGCATCGCGCCTCCCTCGGCTGCGCCTAGCTTTAGGCGCGGATTTCGCAGGGGCCCTTCAGGAATAGCCCCTCCTGAGGTAACCCCGCGTCGCGGCTGAGCTCTCCCAGACGGCCTCGCAAGGCCAGAAGCAGGATATGCATATGGCCACCCCAAGCACCGACCGCAGGATCGACAAACTAATTCATCTGCTGGTGAAGAACGCCACGGTGGTGGTGCCGGGCCCCAAGATCGCTTCGGAGATTGGGGTCACGCGCTTCAAGGTCTGGGAGTGGATTCAGAAACTGCGCTCCTTGGGAGTGGAAATCCGCGGGGTACCGGCGACCGGGTATCAACTGATGAAGATCCCTGACCTTCTCACGCCCAGCCTGGTGCGACCGGAACTGGGCGCCCAGACGATTGGCCACGTCATGGTTCACTACTTTCGAACTGAATCCACCAACGATGTAGCCCTCGAGCTCGCCGCGGAGGGCGCCGAGCACGGCACCGTGGTGGTGGCGGAGGAGCAAACCGCCGGGCGTGGCCGCCTGGGCCGCACCTGGTACTCGGAAAAATTCAGCGGCATTTACATGTCGGTAATTTTGCGGCCGCCGCTCGCGCCCGCCGCCGCTCCCGTGCTGACACTGCTGGCGGGCGTGGCGGCGCAGCAGGCAGTGATCTCCTCCACGGGGCTCGCCGTGGACATCCGTTGGCCGAACGATCTGTTGGTAAACGGCAAGAAGGTCTGCGGAATCCTGACGGAAATGAGCGCGGAACTCGACCGGTTGCATGCCGTGGTGCTCGGCATTGGGATGAATGTGAATCACGGCCAGATGCCTGCCGAGTTGAGGACCATCGCCAGCTCCCTTCGCCTCGAAACAAACCGTGCCATTTCACGCGTGCAGGTGCTGGTCGCGCTGCTGCGCGAACTGGAGCGGCACTACGGCCTGCTGTTGCAGGAAGGAAGCACGGCCATCACGGAGCGCTGGGCGGCGGCTTCCAGTTTCGCGCGCGGCAAGCGCGTGCGGGTGGTCACCGCCGCGGGCGATATGCTGGCCACAACGGCGGGCCTCGACCCAAGTGGGGCGTTGCGGCTCCGTCGCGATGACGGCCGGGAAGAGTCGCTGGTGGCCGGGGAAGTCGTGGAAGTGAAGTAGACCAGCCTTCCACGCAAAACCCTCCGCCCGCCGGCGTGATAAGATTAAGGGTGTCGTTCCGAGCCCGCTTCCACGGAACGCTCCTGGGAATGTACATGGCGAACTCCAACCCCCAGCTTCTCGTGCTTGATGTGGGGAATACCAATACCGTGCTCGGTGTGTTTCAGGGCGCGACCCTGTGCGCGCAGTGGCGATTGACCACCAGCCGCGAGCAGACCGCCGACGAATACGGGATCTTGATTCACAACCTCTTCAACCTGGACAAGCTTCCCGGCTCCGGCATTTCCGGAATTATGATCGCCAGTGTCGTACCGCCGCTCAATTTCGTGTTGGCGGAAATGGCCAGGAAGTATTTCAAAATAGAGCCGCTGTTCCTGGGGCCGGGAACGCGCACGGGCATGGCCATTCTCTGTGACAACCCGCAGGAAGTGGGAGCCGACCGCATCGCCGACGCCGTGGCGGCTTATGAAAAGTACGGCGGCCCCTGCATCGTAGTGGATTTCGGCACCGCCCTCACCTTCGACGCGATTTCGAAAAAGGGTGAATACCTGGGCGGCGTGATCGCACCGGGAATCGGCATCGGGGCGGAAGCTCTTTTCGAGCGGACCGCCAAGCTGCCTCGCGTGGAAATCCGCGAGCCGGAACACGTGATTGGAACGAACACGGTCGCCAGCATCCAGGCCGGGCTGTTCTACGGCGCTGTGGGGGCGGTGGACGGAATCCTGGACCGGCTCTCGGCGGAATTGGGCAAGCAGATCAAGGTGATCGCCACGGGGGGCCAAGCGGCGCTGGTGGCGGGAGCGTCCAAGTACAAGCCGCCCGTAGACTCTTCCTTAACGCTTGACGGCCTACGCATTATCTACGAACGAAACCAGGCCGCCCCGCGGCACAAGTAGGTTCCAGGCAGTGGAAAATTACTTCAACTACTTCACCGAAATCGAAGAGCAGTTCCGACGGTGCCGCTCGGAAGCCGTGTTGCTCTCCCCGCTCGATTGGGCACTGATCGAATCGTGGAAGGAACAGGGCTTTCCGCTGGCCGCGGTGCTGGCGGGGATCGAGCGCTCCTTCCAAAAGTTCCGGGCGGGAAAACGCAGTTATCGCAAGGTGAACAACCTGGCGTACTGCTCGCAGGAAGTTTTCCGCGCCGTCGAGGAAGCGCGGGCTGCGGTGGCCCAGGCTGGCAGCAGCCCGGCGGCCAGGGCGCAACCGGAAGCGCCCTTTTCGGTGGAAGAGATTGCCCGGTTCCTGACGCGCTCAGCCGGCGCCGCCCGAAGCGCGGGCCAGCGCGCCCAGGAAGCGGGGCGACAAGTGCTGGCGGAGGATCTGGCCGGGATCGCGGCCACGCTCCAGGCGCTCAGCGGGCATGCGCCCGCCCAGCCCTCAGGGGACCTAGAGGAACTCGAAAGAAACCTGACGGCACTCGAGGAGAAACTGACGGCGTCGCTGCTGCGCGCGACCGCGGTCGAGCTCCTGGTCGAGTTCCGAGCGGAAGTTGATCGAGGCCTCGTGCCATACCGCCGCAAGATGGCGAACGCGGAGGTCGAGTCTCTGGAGCGGCGCTTCCTGAAGAATCGCCTGCTCGAGCACTACAAGATTCCGCGCTTGAGTCTCTTCTACCTATAGAGGGTGNNACGGTGCTCGTGCCGCGCGTTCTTCCCGGCGAGCGCGCCGAGGTGGAGGAGGTGCGCACCCAAAAAGGCGTCGTGCACGCCCGGCCGCTGCGGATTATCGAGCCCTCGCGCGAGCGCGCGGAGCCCTTGTGCCCTTACTTCGGCCGCTGTGGAGGCTGCCAGTACCAGCACTTGACGCTCGCCAGCCAGCTCACGACGAAGCCGGAAATCCTGCGCGAGACTTTGCGGCGGCTCGGCAAGGTAAATTGGGAGGCGCCGATCCCGGTGCATGCGAGCCCTGCATGGAATTACCGCAACCAAGCGCAATTGAAGGCGGGAAAATCCGAGGACGGCAGCCCGGCACTGGGATTCTTTGCGGCGGAATCGAACCGGCTGATCCCGATCGACTCCTGCCCCATCCTTTCGCCGGGCCTGAACGTGCTGCTGGCGGAGTTACGAAGCCAGCCTTGGGCGGAGGCGTTGGGTAATTGTCGCGAGGTCGAACTCCAGGCCGATGACCGTGACGAAAAGGTGATGCTCACGCTGCGGGGGGGCTGGAAGGCGCAGGAAGCTGCAGCGCTCGCCCAGCGGTGCTTGGCGGAACTGGCGGGCGTCGTAACCGTCGCGATCGGGCCGGGCGCAAGCCTGCACGTTTTCGGTGAGCCGTATCTCAATTATCGCGTCGGGGATTGGACGTATCAGGTCAGTCCCACGGCATTCTTCCAAAGTCAGCGCTTCCTGCTGCCCGAGTTCGTGGCCGGGGTCGTGGGGGAGGAAACCGGAGCCGTGGCGATCGAACTCTTCGCCGGCGTGGGCCTGTTCACGCTGCCCCTGGCGCGGCGGTTTGAGCAAGTGATCGCGGTGGAGTCGCACCCGCAAGCGGCGGTCGACCTCGCGGCGAACGCTCGCGCCGCAACCGGCCGTAACATTCGCGCCATCGCGGAGACAGCGGATGACTTCCTGCGGCGCTGCGCGCAGGCGGAACCTGACCTCGTGGTGATGGACCCGCCTCGCGTCGGCGCCGGCGTCGCCACCTTGAAGATGCTCCTGGCGCTCAAGCCCAAACGCCTTCATTACGTTTCGTGCAGCCCGCCCACGCTGGCCCGGGACCTGGGGTTCCTGCTCCAGCAGGGTTATCGGCTCGATGCTGTAGAGATGTTCGATTTCTTCCCGCAGACCTACCACATTGAATCCCTGGCTCGCCTCTCGCGAAGTAGGTAGCGCCGACGTATTCTCCGAAACCCTCAGCGCGTTGTCGTTGAAACCGCAGACCTCTGAAGAACATCGTCTCCCTTCCGGTCTTTTGGTGTAACCCCAATACTGTTCACTTAACGATCCTGATCCGCTTGGCAACATCGATGCGGCGCGTGCGCTGCCGCTTGCG
>PMYF01000087.1 GCA_003171295.1 Acidobacteriota bacterium
ACAGAAAACCCCGGTCAGGTCAGGATCATGGTGGAGCTGGGCGAGCATATTCATACGCACATCATTCCCCGCCTGAAGAAGGTTATTGACGGCGAGGACCTCGGCGGCACCACCGAGGCCGTCAACTGGAAGGGCGGCGGTGGCTTCCGCTACTTCTGTATTGCGCCCTCGCTGCTGGAGAAGGACAAGTTTGGAAACTGGATAATCAGCAAGCAGTTCAACGGTGCCATGCTCGCCGAAGCCATGTGCAAGCTGGAGGGCTTTACTTACTCCCCGAGTGAGACCGAGTACTGGATGCACGGACACTCCACTGAGCAAGACTTTATCTACGTCACAACGCAGACGCTCACCCGTGAGCAACTCCAGAAACTGCGCGAGGATGTGGGGGACAAGCGTTCGCTGCTTGTTTGCTGCGCGGCCTTCCGTACCAAGGACCTCTCGCAGTTTCCGAACCTGACGGTGAAGAAGATTCCGAAGATGGTTCTAAACCGCTGCGAGTGGGGACACGACGATTACAGTCTGGAGATTAAGAACCTGCCCGCGCCGCCGGAGCAGGCGGTCGACCCGAAATGGAGCAAAGGCAAGAACTCTACGGCGGGCGTTTCGTTGAATCTGTTTGAGTCCGCTGTGAGAACCGAGGGAGGGAACCGATGAACCCGATTGTAAACGCTGTAGCCAATCGCTTGAGCTTGCGCGCCCCGCAGAGGGAGTCGCTGGAGATTCTGGATCGTGTGTGTGACGAGTTGGCGCTGAGCAAGGTTTTGGCTGAGGGGCGCGCAGTTGATCTTGAGCAGGCGCTGAGGACCATCGGCGGAATCTTCCCCACGGTTACAGACTTCGAGCGAGGCTTTCCGTCGCTCTGCTTCGCGCTGGCGACCGGCGTCGGCAAAACGCGGCTCATGGGAGCGTTCATAACCTATATGTATCGCGCTAAGCTGAGCCGCCACTTTTTTGTGCTGGCTCCGAACCTGACGATTTACAACAAGCTCTTCGAGGACTTTACACCCAATACGACGAAGTATGTCTTTAATGGCATCTCTGATTTTGCGACAAATCGGCCTGAGATCATCACTGGAGACAATTTCGAGAGCGGTCGCGGTGTACGTGCGGAAGATGCCGTCCAGGGACGATTTTGGGACGCCTCGCCTATCCACGTCAATATCTTCAACATCTCAAAGATTAGCAGCGAAGTGCGCGGCGGTAGTACTCCGCGCATCAAGCGGCTCAGCGAGTACATTGGGGAGAGCTACTTCGATTACCTGGCGGGACTCAAAGATCTTGTGCTGCTGATGGACGAGTCGCACCGCTACCGCGCGTCGGCAGGGGTGCGGGCAATTAATGAACTGAAGCCAATCCTCGGCCTTGAACTGACGGCGACCCCACACGTGGAGCGCAACGGTCGCGCGGAACCTTTCAAAAACACGGTCTATAGCTATCCGCTTTCCAGCGCGATGAACGATGGATTTGTGAAAGAACCCGCGGTTGCCACCAGAGAGAACTTTGACGCGAAGAACTACAGCGAAGAGGCTTTGGAGGGGCTAAAGCTCAAGGATGGCGTGCGGATTCACGAGAATACAAAGGCCGAACTTGAGGTCTATGCGCGCAATAACGATAAACCGCTCGTCAAACCTTTCATGTTGATTGTTGCCAAAGATACCGGCCATGCCGATGAGTTGAAGGAGAAAATCGAGGCTGAGGATTTCTTCCTGGGTGGCTACAAGGGTAAGGTCATCACCGTCCACTCCAATCAGACGGGCGATGAAAAGGACGAGACCGTGCAGCAGTTGCTCTCGGTGGAGAGCCGCGATAATCCGACGGAGATCGTGATTCACGTCAACATGCTTAAGGAGGGCTGGGACGTGACCAACCTCTATACCATTGTTCCGTTACGCGCGGCGAACTCCAAGACGCTGGTGGAGCAGTCAATCGGGCGCGGATTGCGTCTGCCCTACGGTAAGCGCGTTGGCGTGGCTTCCGTGGACCGGCTAACCATCGTCTCACATGACAGATTCCAGGAGATCATTGACGAAGCGAACCGCCCAGATTCGATTATCCGGACCGGCGTAGTGATCGGCCGCGATATTCCCGACAAGCCGATGAAGGCCGTGGAGATTCAGCCCCTTATCGTGGAAGCTATAGCGCCGTCAACTTCCCCAGTGGTCAAAACAGAGCAGAAGCCGCTATTCAACACTGAGCGTGAGCAAGAAGTGGCGCGCACGGCTTTGGCTCACATCAGGCAGTTTGAGCGCCTGTCGAAATCAGCCGATCTAAAGTCGCCGGACAACTTGAAGAAGCTGATTGCGCAAGTTCAGGAGGCGACGGCTCCCGCGCAGACTCAACTTGAGGGCATCAGCGAAAAGGTGAACGTCGCGGAAGTGGTCTCAAAAACGGTTGATCTCTTTATAGAGAAGTCGATTGATATACCGCGAATTGTGGTGGTTCCCAAAGGTGAAGTCACGGTGGGGTTCACCGACTTTGATCTTGATCTTAAAGGTGTGCATCTCCAGCCGGTTGCTCAAGACATTCTCATTGCTCACCTACACGAACAAGCGCAGTACCGGCTTGTCAGTGGCGACGGAATTGTCCCCGAAGAACGGCTGGAAGACTACCTGATCCGCGGCCTTATTGATTTCGACGACATCTCCTATGACGATCACTCCGAACTTCTCTACAAGCTGTCGGGACAGCTTGTGCGGCACTTGCAATCGTACCTGAGCAATGAAGAGGCCGTGCGCAACGTTTTACAGTATCACCAGTCGCAACTTGTGAACATCATTCACGGCCAGATGCAGGAGCATTACACAGAAACAGCAAGCTCCTATGAAGCGACGGTCACGCGAGGCTTCACGACCTTGCGGCCGAACAACTACTCAATTCCGGACGGAGACACACCACGGAACTTCCGCGTGCCGGTGGACGATAAGCTGGCGATCCGGGGGATGCTGTTTGGCGGGTTCAGTCGATGTCTTTACTCCGTGCAGCGCTTCCAATCTGACTCAGAACGCCGCTTTTCCGTTGTCCTTGAGAATGATGTTGAGGTGCTTAAGTGGTTTAAGCCCGGAAAAGGCGATTTCCAGATCGAATATCATCGAGGCGAATCCTACGAGCCGGATTTTGTTGTAGAGACAAAGACTGCAAAGTTGGTCTGCGAGACAAAAGCTGCTGATGAAATGACAGATCAGACCGTCCAGGACAAGGCCAAAGCGGCGGCAGTCTGGTGTAAACACGCAACCGACCACGGGCGCGAGTACGGTGGGAAAACGTGGTCATACCTTCTGATCCCCCACGATTCGATCACGGAAACCAAGACGCTGCAGGGACTTGCCGCAGCGTATACGTTTCGGGCGTCAACTGGTGTCAGTACCAAATAAGGTTTTGCCAGCGGGAGTTGGGGAATGTAAGAGGACGTAAATAGAAACGATACACAGAATCAATAACTTGGATGGAGCCAAATCAGTTGATCAAAAGGGCCCAAACCAAGTTGACAAAACCATAAGTATCGGCAATCAGGGGTAGGCCTGCGCTGTAGGTCGCCTGTGTTGAAAAACTATTGCGAGCGCACACTCGTTGGCAACGAAGATACCTCCAAACCACTCTTCGGTACGGCTGCCCCATCCTTTATTTCCAAAACTCTATCCCCTAACTCCCAAACAAGTGGCGAATGGCAGATAAAGATGACTTGGTGGAATCCGCCAAGGTCCATGGCCCGCCGCAGCATCCGCACGTACTCCTTGCCATTAACAGCGTCCAAAGCTCCCACCGTTTCGTCCCGGAACAGAGTTTCGTAACGAACGCCCTCCCCTTGCCGCATGTTATAGATGGCGATGCCCAGGTTGACGGCTTCGTTGACCAGTACGAACTGCCCACCCGAAAGCTCATCCACGAGGCAAGTACGGTCCAGGTTCTTGTTGCGGACCTCTACATCAAAATCATCTACCATCCCCTTGCCGTCCGCCTTGGGGCGCTGCGTCCTGAAGCGGATTTCGAACTTGTTGTCGAAGCACCCCTCCAGCAAGGCGTTTACCAGGGTCGAGACTTGCGGCCCGGCAGCCTGGATTTCGCAGAGCTGAATCTCGTCCGGGCCGAAGACCTTGGCAAGGTAGGTGTAGTCTTCCTGTTCAGTCCTTGCCGCCCCGAGTTCAGCCTCGACCTGGGCAAGGCGGGTCCGCGCGGTCTCCTGTTGCTCCTGGCGCTGTTTGATTTGCGCTTGGCGGGCAATAAGGTTGTCCCTTTGGCGTCGGCAGGAGATGATCAACCGATCGCTGTTTTCAATTTCTCGGCGTGAAGTCTGGATCTTGCCGTCCAGATCAGCGAATGCGGAGACCGCGGATTCCTTCCTTGCCAACTCCTCGTTAACCTCCGCCCGGCCCTGAGCTAGGCGCTCCAATGCCTTGAGCCGTTCGTCCCGCCGCGCCTCAACAGCCCGCAATTCGTCATACCGCTGCCGCTCCTGATCAACATTCCTGCGGTCCCGCTCGCAGCCTTCGAGTGTCTGGGTGAGATTGGACGAGGAGGTTGTAATCTGAACCAGCGACCCGCGTTGGACCTTGACTTCAATTGAGAGCGTGGCAACCTCTCCCTCCAATGTCGGAATCTTCTGGCCTGCTTCAACGGACCGGCGAATCTTCGGACAGGACGCGTAAGGCCCCTCGCCTTGGCAGGGCACTACGGCCAACTCCTCACGCTCCACCCGCAGCCGTTCAAGTCCAGCGATATTATTCTTCAGCTCCGCGTCCAGAGCTTGGACCGTGCGCTCGGTGTCACGATTGGATTTCTCCAGACCCTGAATCTCCCGAATCTGTCGATGGAGTTCTTCGATGCGACCGGCAAGGACCGCGCCTCGTTCCGTCAAACCGGCGAGGTCCTTCTTTCCCGTCAGCAGGCTCTCATCCCTTCCGATCTGGCGTTTGGTTTCTGTGATCTCGCCGTCAGCTTTACGCAGGCGATGTTTCAGAGTCTCAACCTCGGCCAGGAGCGGTTTCCGACTGGCCTCAGTTGCCTGAAGCTCCAAGAGTCGTTGCTGTGCCACACGCTTCTCGGCCTCCAGCGTGTCAAGGCGGGATGACACCTCTCGAAGCCGAGCTTCAACTTCCGCGGGATCTTCAACTCCGCCATCCAGCAGTTCCTTCAGGCTTTTCGCCTGGCCATCCAGGCCAAGCGTGGTCTTGGCCACTTCGTCGCCCTTCTCTTTGGCCGCGGCTGCAATCAATCTCAGTCGATCCAGCCCGAGAAGTTCCCGAATGAACAATTCCTTCCGCTCACTCCGGTCCAGGGAGAGAAAGTTACCCGTGCGCTTCTGGCTGGAAAAGATGCTGCTGAGGAAGAATTCAGACGTGCCAGCACATTTGCGGACAAGCTCCTCAAAGGGCTCCTTCTTGCC
>PMYF01000413.1 GCA_003171295.1 Acidobacteriota bacterium
CCCTTGCCCTCGTGGCCCCACCGGGTTATTTGCTTTCGGGCGCCTTATACCCTTCCAAGGAGTGGTCGTGCTCCTTGTAATACTTCCCCGCGTCCGTTAGTTCTTTGAATTTCCCGGGCGGATGGCAGAAGGTGCACGTCTTGCCTTCCTTCTTAGCGTATTCGGCTTTGCCTGCACTGAATGGGACTGCAATGAGAGCCGCAAGGCTAATCAGTAAAAGTGTCTGAAAAGGCTTCATCGATCATGACCTCCGTGAGAATGATGGATCAATCTTAACTGGAAACTTGCCCTGGTCGAAACACACCCAAGATCTTCAAAGCATTCTGAATACCACCAGGAAGTCACTGTAGATTTTTTGTACACGTCGAATATTGAAAAAGTTAGCAGTCTTTCTTTACCATATAGTCGGCCGTAAAGAAATCATTTGCGTGAAATCTCTGACATTTTTGAGGGAAATGACTCATCGTATCGATGTATTTATTTACATGCGGCCCGATTCCCTCCTTTCTCGCCTCGCCTTCGTGCCGGATGCATTCTTCTCCAAACCTTTCACAGGCACAGGTATATAAGGGATAAAACGGGATATAAAGGATTAGTCTGTTGCCTCCACCGTCTCGTCAAAAACGCGGTAGCCGGGATTAGGCGGGAAAAGCTTGGCCATCAGATCCATGCGCCGCCGCAGTTGCGCTACCGGAAGGTGATCAGGACCGATGCGAATCTGGACGTCGTGCCATAAACCGTGGATGTACTCGGCGGCGGTGCTCGCGAAGGAGGCATCACGATAGCGCTCGAATTGGGCACGGTGCCGTCGTCCCGTGAGGCTGGCCGTNNGCCGTGTAGGCGTTTTTCGCATATAGGGCTTCCTCATCAATCTCGCCGCGCACGCCCTGGCGGACCTCCTCTTCCAGAAGCCGGCTGTAGTCGGCGAGCTCTGAGCCCACTAAGCGGGCCTGGAGCAATTCCGCCACGCTCCCCAGGAATTCAAACCCGGTATCGTGGGCGTCGACCTCGCGGCAGGCAAGGATCAGGTTGATCCGCTCCGGCGTTTCCACCCAGGCTGCCGTATGCACGTCGCCTTTGGGCTTGAGCCTGCTGATGACGTCTCCGGTTTCCATGCAGGCGATGTAAGGAACTGCCAATACGCGCACCTTGCCCAGCCGCTGGGCGATGGCGGCCGGCACGGCCTCGGCGGGCTCGCGCACCATGGTGCGCTCCTCCGATGGACTCAAGGTGAGCGCGGAGTGAAATTCCCAATCATGAGCGAGATGGGAGAGAGGAACGAAACTGCTTTCCACGTACTCAGCAACGGCAATCGTTTCCCTTGGCAGGGTCTGAGGATTTTCCAAGGTGCAGCCTCCGGAATGCGAGCCCACTGACGCTACGGGTTGCGGGCACTGGAGTATTTTGCGAAATTATCTCACGCGTGTCCAGCGCCGTGTTGCCCGGATGGTGCGGCAAACCGCAAGTGCGGGTTGCTACCCGCAGTGCGCACAGTTCTCGACTCTCGGACAAAACAGCGCACAAGCTGAAATTCTCACACGTGAACTATTGGCAAATTGCGTGCTGAGTCAGGGGCGTACCGGTCCACATCTCGTGATTTTCACGCAAGGGACGAGTTGTCCCAGCCTCGAATCCTCGCAAGTCCGTCTCTAGCCGTGAGTTAGCTTTCCTGAGACGGAGCTTCGGAGTCCGCCATGTCGAAGACCAAGAATGGGAAACAGAAGCTTTCCCGAAGGAAATTCCTGAAGACAGCGGGAATGGCAAGTGGCGCTATAGCGGTGGGCCTGTTCGTGAAGCCTGCCGCCCGTGCCAAGGCCGCTGCAACAAAACACCCACCGCTGGGGCCTGGCCAAGTCGAAGTCAGGCTGGACGTGAACGGCAAGGAACATGTCTTGAAGCTGGAGCCGCGCGTCACCCTGGTGGAGGCGCTGCGCGAGCGGCTGAACCTGACCGGAACCAAGCGCACGTGCGACCATGGCGAGTGTGGTGCGTGCACGGTGTTACTGGACGGGCGCGCCGTCTGCTCATGCATGACTCTCGCGGTGAATGCCCAAGGGAAGAAGATCATCACCATCGAAGGCCTCGCGCAGGGGAAGATGCTGGCACGCCTGCAGAAGGCCTTCGTCGAACACGACGCGCTGCAGTGCGGTTTTTGCACGTCGGGGATGATCATGTCACTTAAAGCGCTGCTGGACCAGCACCCACGCGCAACGTCCGCGCAAATCAGAACTGCGATAGCCGGCAACTATTGCCGGTGCGGGGCCCTGCCCAACATTTTGAAGGCCGCGAGCGCCGTGGCCAGGGGTTAGCCGGCGCCCCCGGGGACCGGGGGTTCGTGCCACCGGGTTCCGGGCAAGAGCGGGATTCCGCAGGAGGTGCGACGATGTATCCAACGGGTCGAGCAGGAAAAGCCGCGAGGTCGCCCGAGGAGAAAGAAATCAAAAAGAAGAAGCTTAAGGCCAAGGTGGGCCTGCCGGAAAAGCCCCAGGTCGTCGAGATCGAAGTCCCCGAGAGTGAACTCCCGGTTTGGGACCTGGACGCCAAGTTGAAGATCGTGGGCAAAGGCGTGCCGCGCATTGAAGGTCCGGAGAAGGTCACAGGCCAGGCCAAGTACACGCTCGACTATACCCCCGCCGACCTGCCCGGCCTGCTTTATGCCAAGGTCTTGCGCAGTCCCTATGCGCACGCCCGCGTGGAGAGGATCGACGCCTCGCGAGCCGCGGCGCTGCCGGGTGTGAAGGCGGTTGTGTTGATCGCCAAGGGATCCGGATTTGATGCCACGAATGCCCTGCTGGACGTCGTGTCAGACAACCCGGTCTTCGAGCCCCAGGATCGCGAGGTGATTGCCGAAGGCGAAGAAGTGGCGGTGGTGGCGGCGGAATCCGAAACGATTGCCGAAGACGCGCTCGAATTGATCGAAGTGAAGTATCAGCGACTGCCGCACGTGATCGATCCTGAGGAAGCTCGCCGGCCAGACGCACCGCGCGTTCACCAGGGCACCTCCAGCAACGTCGTGCCGGCCGACCCCCAAACGACCGGGGACATCGAGAAGGGATTCAAAGAGGCGGACGTCATCATCGAGCGCACGCTTCGCGTCCCGGTGCTGCTCCATAACTCGGCGGAACCCCACGCGGCGGTGGCGAAGTGGGAAGGCAAGAAGCTGACGGTATGGGCCTCGACGCAAGGTGTGAACGGCTTCCGCGACGACCTCGTCAAAGCCTTCAAGCTGGATAAGGCGGATGTTCGTGTCATCACGCAGCACATGGGCGGCGGGTTCGGCAGCAAATTCGGAATGCAGAACTACGGTGGACTGGCCGCGCTCATGGCCCGCCGGGCCGGAGCGCCCGTAAAGCTTGCCTACGACCGCCACGAGGAGAGTCAGGCGGCGGGCAATCGCCCGAACGCCACCATGTGGATCAAGCTGGGCGCCAAGAAAGACGGTACGCTGACCGCCTTACATTGCCGCTCCTACGGGACCGCGGGAGTGGGCCGCGACGCCTCCGTCACGGGCATCATGGCGACGGTCTATAAGTGTCCGAACCTGAGACTCGAGGACAGCGATGTGTATACGAACGCGGGCACGGGCATGGCCATGCGGGCGCCGGGCTATCCGCCGGGTTCCTTTGCCATCGAGTCTGCGATGGATGAGCTGGCGCTCGAACTGAAGATGGATCCTCTCGAACTGCGCCGGAAGAATTTCGTCAATTTGCCGCTTCTGGCGCTCGAGGAGATGTACCAGGTGGGGGCAGAAAGAATCGGTTGGAGCCGGCGTGGGGAGTTGGGGCCGCAACCCGGTTCGCCCCTCCAGCGCGGTATGGGCATGGGTACGGCAGTGTGGGGGAACGGCGCCGGGCCACCGGCTGCGAGCCGCGTTACGATTGCGCCCGATGGTTCCGTGGAATCCGCCATGTCGGTGCAGGATCTGGGTGTGGGCACGCGGACGCTTGTCGCCATGGTGACGGCGGAAGAATTGGGTGTGCCGCTCGAAGCCGTGAAGGTGAGCATCGGTGATACCAGCCTGGAGCTGATCGGGCCCGATAGCGGCGGCAGCGTGACGGCGCTCTCCATCGCGCCGGCCATCCGTTCGGCGGCTTCAAACGCCCGCCAGGAGCTTTTCCAAAAGGTGGCGCCGGCCCTGGGGGCAAAACCCGAGGACCTGGTGTGTGACGACGGCAGGATTTCCGCCCGCGGCCGCCCGGGTCAAGCGCTCACCTGGAAGGAAGCCACCGCCAAGCTGGCCGCCCCGGTTTCTGGCCACGGCGAGCGGCTCCCCAACGTTGCCCCGTACGGGGACCTTCCGCTCTGGGGCGTGCAATTCGCCGAAGTTGAAGTGGATACCGAGACAGGCCTGGTGCGCGTGGTAAAAGTAGTTGCCGTGCACGAGGGCGGACGCGTCATCAATCGCACCACGTTCGAAAGCCAGATCCAGGGCGGCGTCATCATGGGTCTCGGCTACGCGCTGCTCGAGCGGCGCACCATGGACAAGCCCGAAGGGCGCATCATCAATCCCAACCTGGAAGATTACAAAATGATCGGCCCCGAGGAATTGCCCGAAATCGAAACGGTAATCGTGGAGCCCATCAATCCGGGGAACAATGTGGGGGGAAAGGGCATTGGCGAACCCTGCACCGTGCCCACCGCGGCGGCGGTTGCCAATGCCGTTGCACACGCCCTGGGAATTCGCGTTTACGAACTACCGCTTTCACCGGACCGCATCCTGGACGCACTCGCCGCAAAGAAGGAGGCCTGAAATGAAGCAGTTTCTCCTTTATAACCCCACCAGCCTCGAGGAGGCCATCGAGCTTTTGGGCACGGACCCGGCGCGGATCCAACTTTTGGCCGGGGGCATGGACCTGCTCGGGCGCTTGAAGAAACGGATCGACACACCAGCCCAGGTGGTGAATTTGCAATCCGTTCCGGGGCTCGCGAGCCTCCGGGAAAAGGCTGATGGCCTGAGCCTCGGCCCGCTCCTGACGCTCTCTGACCTGGCCGAGAACCCGATCATCCTGGCGAAATACCCGGCGCTGGCAGAAGCCGCGAAGTCCGTGGGCTCCGTGCAAATCCGCAACGCGGGCACCGTGGGTGGCAACCTTTGCCAGCGGCCCCGGTGCTGGTATTTCCGCCATCGGGACTATGTCTGTCTGCAGAAACAAGGGACAACGTGCTTCGCGCAGGCCGGTGAGGGCCGCTACCACGCGATCCTGGGCGGAGGCCCCTGCTTCTTCGCGCACCCCTCGGACCTGGCGCCGGCGCTTATCGCGTTTGATGCCACGGTTCGCCTGGCCGGGCCCCAGGGCGAGCGCACCATGCCCCTGGAATCCCTCTATTGCCTTCCCGCCGAGAAATTGGTGTTTGGGCTGACCTTGGCGCCGGGAGAAATCCTCACGGAAGTTCGCCTGCCCGCCCCGCGCCCAGGTACTCGCAGCACGTACATGAAGTTTAAGGAAAAACCTTCGTTCGATTTCTCGCTGGCAGGCGTGGCAGCGGTGGTGAGCTTTAAGAACGGCAAAGTGGCCCATGCGCGTATAGCGCTCTCCGGAGTGGCGCCCGCCCCTTGGCACGCCGCCGAGGCCGAAAAGGCGCTGCTGGGCGCGAAGCTGGATGAGCCGCTGGCCCGCCGGGCCGCGGACCTGGTGGTTGAAAACAACGTGCCTCTCGCAGACAACAGCTACAAGATCCCACTCACGCGCACCCTCGTCCGCCGCGCGCTGCTCAGCCTGGCTTGAGACTGAGTTGCTTTCGTGGAGATACTATTGCCGGCGCGATGCAGCAGGTTAGGTTGGTGAGTGTTCATGACCCCTCACCCGGCCCGCGCCGGCTGGTGAAAGCGCCGGTCGCGGCCCACCCTCTCCCCTCGGGAAAGGGCGGAAATCAACAATCCCAGCCCTCTCCCGAGGGGAGAGGGTGGCCGACGTAGGAGGCCGGGTGAGGGGTCTTTCCCTTTGCCCTGGATCGACTGGGCAACCTTGCTTTCTGCGCTCGCGTTAGTACGCTGTTGAATGCGACTTAGTATCAGCCGAGGAGGGGAACTGTTTTCATGACCGTCTCTGTCAAGGTTTGGTGCTGGCATGGGGGCCCGCCCCGGGCACGGCGGGTTCGGTTACCCCATCCTTGCGCATCATCTCTGCCATCTTCCGGGCGCTGCGGGCGTAGCCCCCGTTCGGGTCGAGGCGCAAATACGTATCCATTTCTGCCAGCGCCTTGCTGTATTCGCGCGTCTTCAGGTAAACGTTGGCGAGCTTGACATGAAACTCGGCCGGCATATCGGCCTGGAGTGACTCCGCAGCAAGATAGTCCTTCTCAGCCTCCTGGTACTTTCCCATTCCCCCATGGACAGTCCCGAGCTGATAGTGGAAAAGCCAGGCGCTGGGTGAAAGCCGCAGTCCCTGGCGGAGAACCGCCTCGCTCTCAGGAAACTTCTTTTCCACGATGTAGAGCTGCGCCAGTTCGGAAAAGGAATCCAGGAAGGTTCCGTCGCATTGGATGGCTTTCTGGAACCGGGTCTCCGCTTGATCCAGTTTTCGCTCGGCAAGATCGACTTGTGCGAGAGTGGCCTCGGCGCGCGCGTAGCACGGGTATTCGGCAACCGCCTTTTCCAGGTGTTGGCGAGCTTCCGGCAGCTTTTTCTCGTGCAGAGCGCGGCCCCCTTTCTCAAATTCCTTGCGGGCGAGTTTGGGAGCCGCCTCATCCGTCATCGCGGGCAGCGCGGCGGTGCTCGCCTGTGATTTATCGGCGGGAGTGAGGAAAACCTTGACCTGGTAGACGGTCCCGCGGAAGGTGAGGTCCAGCGTCTGCTCGTAGGTTTGGAACTTTTCAACCGCCACGGTCATGTGGTAAGTCCCGGAGGAGAGCCCAAGAAACTCGAAGTTCCCGACCGGATCCGCCATATGGCTCCCCGCGGGCATGCCTTCACCCGTTTCGAGACTGACCGTCACGCCAAAGGGAATCACCTGCCCGTCCCTGGTCCGAACCTCACCCCTCAGAGTAACGCCTTCCTCGCCATAGCTCGGCCAGGGAGAGACGACCGTCGCCGCGAGGAGCATCGTCCCACAGATGATTCCCGCGCCAAAGGAAGAGCGGCGCGACGCCATGGCCCATCTCCTTGCTTGGAACTTGAACACCATGCCCTGTTCGATAGGGTCAAGCTAACACGAGCCCGGAGACAAAGCAACCGCCGGGGGGCGGGACCTCAGGGTTCCGTCAAAGTCGCGGGTGTCGCAAACCGCCAGAGCCATGTAAGCATCACCAGCGAAGAGGCGCCTCACCCGTCCCGACATGCGGGACACCCTCTCCCCAAGGGAGAGGGATAGATAACAAAATAACAGCCCTCTCCCAGGGGAGAGGGTACCCGACGGAGGAGGGCAGGTGAGGGGTCTTTTTCAACCCCATCGGTCTTTGACGGAACCCTGGCCGGGGCCTTACCACGGCGCGTTCCCGTGAGGGGAGCCGCCCGCAGAGGATTGCCCCCCTCCCACCCATCTTTACTATTCCCCTAATGCAAAAAACTGATTAAGATTGGAGTGATAAACGTGCACAGTTGTTGGGGTTAGGGCTTTGCCTGTTCGCAGCGGGCGACTACTTTTCACAAACAGTCTTTGGGGAAGAGCTCAGGAGGGCAGCGATGAAATCGTCCGACGCCACCGTGAACACGGCTAACCTTGCTGATTTGATGTGCGGGACGGGCTCCCAGGCGATAGGAACCATGGAGGAGCGGGCGCGGCACGAGGATCCTGCTCTGCTCAAAACCATGCTGGGGCAGATGGTCCTGATTCGCCGATTCGAAGAGAAATCCGCAGAACTCTACACGCTGGGGAAGATCGGGGGCTTTTGTCATCTTTACATCGGGCAGGAAGCGGTGGCAGTGGGGGCTCTCTCCACGATCCAGCCCGACGATTACATTTTCACTTCCTACCGCGAGCACGGTCACGCCTTGGTGCGCGGCCTGGACCCCGGCGAAGTGATGGCGGAACTCTGCGGTAAGCAAAGCGGAGTCTCCAAGGGCAAGGGCGGCTCGATGCATCTCTTTGACAAACGGCGCGGATTCCTGGGCGGCCATGGAATTGTGGGGGGGCAGATCCCCCTGGCCGCGGGCACGGCATTTGCCTCCAAGTATCTTCAGCAACCGCGCGTCACCCTGTGCTTCTTCGGGGAAGCGGCAGTGAACATCGGCTCCTTCCATGAGTCATTGAACTTGGCCGCGCTTTGGAAGCTTCCCGTGGTCTTTATCTGCGAGAACAACCGCTTCGGCATGGGGACACCCGTGGAACGGGCCTCCTCGCTCTACGAACTCTCACAGAAGGCTTGCGCTTACAACATGGCGCGCACCTGGGTGGACGGCATGGACGTCCTCGCGGTCCGCGAAACGTTGAAGGAAGCCGTGGCTCGCGCCCGCCAGAACAACGCTCCCACGCTCATCGAAGCGCGCACCTACCGCTTCATGGGCCATTCCATGTCTGACCCATCGCACGGCCACTACCGTACCAAGTCGGAAGTGGAGGAGCAGCGGCGGCACGACCCTATCAAACAGTACACGGCCGCACTGGAAGCCATTGGACTTGTCAACCAGGAATACCTCGACGAACTCGAGCAGAAGGTTCGCGACACGATTGAGGAGGCGGTGGCCTTCGCGGAGCGGAGCCCTGAGCCTGACCTCAAGGAACTCTACACCGACGTGCTGGCGGAATAGGACCAGCGTAGCGCCGGGCCCGCCGGTGGTCGCGACCAAACATGACGCGGGGGCTTGTAGGGCCGGCCGCTCCGAGCGAGGGACCCCAGCCCAGGCCGCCCCAAGGGGTGGCCCTACCCTGCATCCTGATATTCAGATTAGCGCGGAGCGATCTATGACCATCATGACTTACCGGGAAGCCCTGAACCAAGCGATGCGCGAAGAAATGCATCGCGACGAAACCATCGTGCTGATGGGCGAAGAGGTGGGCTTCTATCAAGGCGCCTACAAAGTCAGCAAAGGACTGCTCGATGAGTTTGGGCCCATGCGGGTGCTCGACACGCCCATCACGGAGCTAGGCTTTACGGGGCTCGGTGTGGGGGCGGCCATGGTGGGAGTGCGGCCCATCGTGGAGATGATGACCTTCAATTTCTCGATGTTGGCACTTGACCAGATTGTGAACAGTGCCGCGAAGATGCTCTACATGTCAGGCGGGCAGTTTCGCATCCCCCTGGTGGTGCGCGGGCCGGGCGGCGCCGGGCACCAGCTCGGCGCGCAGCACTCGCAGGCGCTGGAAGCGTGGTTCTGCCACGTTCCGGGCTTGAAAGTGGTCGCCCCCGCGACGCCTGCGGACGCCAAGGGATTGCTCAAGACTTCCATTCGTGACAATAATCCGGTAATTTTCATCGAGTCAGAAGTGCTCTACGGGACGCGCGGGGAAGTCCCGGACGGAGAGCACCTGGTTCCGCTGGGCGTGGCCGACATCAAGCGGCCCGGCCGCGACGTGACCGTGATTGCGCACTCGAAGATGGTGCCGGTGGCGCTCGACGCCGCGGCGGATTTGGCCAAGGAAGGCATCGAGGTCGAGGTCGTGGACCCGCGCACGCTCCGCCCGCTCGATGTCGAAACCCTCGTGACCTCGGTGAAGAAAACGAACCGCGTGGTGATCGCCGAGGAAGGCTGGCCGTATTGCGGCGTGGGCGCACAGTTCGTGGATGTGATCCAGCGCGCCGCGTTCGATTACCTCGATGCCCCCATTCTGCGCGTAACCGGCGCCGACGTCCCCATGCCTTATGCGAAGAACCTGGAACACTTGGCGCAGCCCAATAAACAGTCCGTGATGGATGCCGTCAACCGCGTACTCTACCGCCAAGGAGTCGGGGCCGGAGCCCGCGCGTAGCAGTTTGTTGGAGTACATTACAACGTTGTCATTCTGAGCGAAGCGAAGAATCTCTGCATTTTTAGAATTAGGCAAATGCAGAGGTCCTTCGTTGCCTGCGGCTCCTCAGGATGACAGCCTTGGCGGTTTTTCCGCCGCCTGAATAACCGTGCCACCGACTGGGTTTCAAGGTCTCTGGCGAACTTCGAGAAGAGGAACATCCATGGCCATTAAGGTAATGATGCCCAAGGGCAGCGATACGATGACGGAAGGCAAGGTCCTGAAATGGCTCAAGCAGGAAGGTGACGCGGTTTCCACCGGAGAGGCCGTCGTCGAGATTGAAACCGATAAGGTGGACATGGAAGTGGAGGCGATGGGCGGCGGTGTGCTCCGCAAAATCCTGGTGGCGGCCGGCAAGGTCGTGCCCGTGGGAGAGTTGCTCGCCGTCATCGGCAAACCCGACGAGGATCTTTCCATGCTGGTGCCAGCCGANNCGCCGTGGGAGGAACCCTTGCGACGGCACCCTCCGCCGAAGCTGGGGGCCGCTTGCTGGCCTCACCCTTGGCAAGAAGGATGGCAACGGAGATGGGCCTCGAGCTTGCCAGTATTGCCGGATCGGGCCCGAGTGGGAGGATCATTCGCCAGGATGTCGAGCGCAGTGCGGCGATAGCTTCCCAGCCCCGCGTGGCGCACGGCGGCGGCGCCGTTCCTTCCCCGGTCCGCGCGCCCGCTCCCCTGCCGCCGAGACCTGCCCCCTCCCTGACGGGTCCGGAGTTTTTCGACGAGCCGCTCAGCGCGATGCGCAAAACCATCGCCACGCGCCTGGTGCAGAGCAAAGCACCGGTGCCGCATTTCTATCTCACCATCGAAGTGGACATGAAACGCGCCAAGGAATTGCGTGAGTCGGCGAACCTGCTCGACCCGGAGCTGAAGCTGAGCTACAACGACATCATTCTGAAAGCCTGCGCAACCACGCTGCGGCGGCATCTCCAGGTGAACGCGTCGTTCCAGGGCGAGTCCATACGCTTCCACAACCGCGTGCACTTGGGCATGGCCGTATCCACGGAAGGGGGCGGCCTCATCACGCCCGTCATCCGCAATGCCGATGCCAAGAGCCTGCCGGAAATCTCCCGCGAGGCGAAGGACCTCGCCGCCCGCGCCCGCAGCCGCAAGCTCGCGCCCGAAGAGTTCGTGGGTTCCACATTCTCCGTCTCGAATCTGGGCATGATGGGGATCGAGGAATTTTCCGCGGTGATCAACCCTCCGGAGGGCGCCATCCTGGCCGTGGGCGCCGTGGCGGAGAAACCGGTCGTCAGGGAGGGCCGGGTGGAAGTCGGCCTGCGTTGCCGGCTGACGCTCTCCTGCGACCATCGGGTGGTGGATGGCGCCATGGGCGCGAAGTTCTTGGAGACTCTCAAACAGACTCTCGAAAACCCCGTCTACCTGGCGTTCTGACCCATTGCCACGCGGGAGTGCGGCGGTTGCGTAAGGACAATTCATAAACTGCCTGTGCCTTACCGGGAAGTTTCATCCGGAGGAGCAGTTTAGCAGGCTGCGGAAAAACCGCCATGACTGTCATCCTGAGGTGGTCGCCGCGGCGACCGACGACGGACCTCTGCATTTGCCTGATTCTCCAAATGCAGAGGTTCTTCGCTTCACTCAGAATGACAGCACCTACATGTTTTTCAGCAGCCTGTTAGGAATTGCCCCCGCGTCACCCTGAACGATACCGGGAATCCAACCGATGCGATATGAAAAGGAACTGGAAGTCGTGCGGCGCGTCGCCGAACAGGCTGGTCGGCTGGCGCTCGAAAACCAGGCGCGCGGGTTCGAGGCGGAAACGAAGCCCGACGCCTCACCCGTGACCACCGCCGACCGCGCCAATGAGCAACTGATCTCGAGCCTGCTCGAGGAGGTGTTTCCCCAGGACGGCATCCTGGGCGAGGAGGGCGCGGCGCGCGAATCCCGCAGCGGCCG
>PMYF01000819.1 GCA_003171295.1 Acidobacteriota bacterium
CAGGGTAATGCGACCCCTTCAGGGTCGAAAGGCCGAACGTCGCGCTTTCCGGGGACGTTGCCCCCGGCTACTATCTTATGCCCTTGCAGGGCACGAAAAACCTACCTTGCGGTCTTACCCCGCGCCACCCCGTTTCTGACATCACGGATAGCCGCATTCGGCTGTCCATGCTCAGAATGACAGCCGTGAAGCGTTTTTCCGCAGCCTGTGGAAGCACGCCCTTCCGGGCCCTGGCAGGGTGGCCGATGACCCGTTGGACTCACTCCACGACGCGCTGGTATTTGCACTTTTCGTCCGGGCAGTGGCGGACGGTCTCACCGGTCTTCCGGCTGTTCTTTTCCAGTAGGATCGGCGAGCCGCAAGTGGGGCACGCCTCGGCGACCGGTTTATCCCAGGCCGTGAATTTGCAGTCGGGATAGCGGCTGCATCCGTAGAACGTCTTGCCGCGCTTGGACCGGCGCACCACGACCTCACCCGTGCAGCCTTTTTCGGGGCAGGGAATTCCCATCGTCTCCCGTTTCACATACTTGCACTGGGGGTAGTTGCTGCAGGCGGTGAACTGCCCGTAGCGGCCGTGTTTAATCACCAGGTGGTTGGCGCACTCAGGGCACTTCTCTTCCAGCGGCGTGTCACCCACCGCGGTGGCATTTCCTTCCTTGATAACAATCTTTTTGGTACTGCGGCATTCGGGATAGCCGGTACAGGCCAGGAAGTAGCCGAAGCGGCCGCGTTTCACGGTCATGGGCTTGCCGCACTTCTGGCAGTTCTCGGCGGCGACTTCTGGAGCGGGCGGCGCGGCGCTGGCGTATTGGGCGGCGAGGTCCGGGGGCAGGTCGCTGGTGCCGTCGCAATCCGGGTACCCCGTGCACGCCAGGAATTGGCCATTGCGCCCCAGGCGGATCACCATGGGCTTGCCGCACTTCTCGCACTTGATGGCGGTGGGAATGCCTTCACCCTTGACATCCGCCATGTCGCGTTCGGCCACGCGCAGGTCTTTCTTGAACTTCTTGTAGAATTCATCCAGCGCGTCGGTCCAGGAGAGTTTCCCTTCCTCCACCTCGTCCAGTTCTTCTTCCATGCGTGCGGTGTAAGCGACGTCAAAGATATCCCTGAAGTTTTTCACAAGTAAGTCGCTGACCAGCATGCCCAGCTCGGTGGGATAAAAGCGCCCCTGGTTTTTCTCCACGTACTCGCGGTTTTGAATGACGGAAAGAATGGAGGCGTAGGTGGAAGGCCGGCCGATCCCCTTTTCTTCCAGCATCTTCACCAGCGTGGCTTCGTTGAAGCGCGGCGGCGGTTCCGTGAAATGCTGTTCGGGAAGAAGCTTGTGGAGTTTCAGCCGCTCGCCCTCCGCCACCTGCGGCAGGAGATGTTTCAGTTCCTCGTCTTCCTCCAACTCCGCTTTTTCGTCTTTGCCTTCCTCGTAAACGGCGCGGAAGCCGTTGAACTTCTCAACCGAACCGGTGGTGCGCAGGAGGTAGTCGCCCGCCGCGATCTCGACCGTGGTCTGGTCGAATACCGCGGGTGTCATTTGGGAGGCGACGAAGCGCTGCCAGATCAGTTTATAGAGCTTGAATTCATCCGGGCCGAGAGACTTACGAAGCGCATCCGGCGTGCGCGCGACGTCCGTGGGCCGAATCGCCTCGTGGGCGTCCTGCGCACCTTTCTTGCTCTTGTAACGGATGGCCTCCGCGGGGAGATAATCGTTTCCAAAAGTCTTCTGGATATAGCCGCGCGCCGCAGCCAGCGCGCCTTCCCCCGCGCGCGTCGAATCCGAGCGCATATAAGTGATGAGCCCGACGGCGCCCTCTTCGCCCAGTTCGATGCCCTCATAGAGGTGCTGCGCTAGGACCATCGTCTTCCGGGCGGAAAAGTGCAGTTTGCGAACGGCTTCCTGCTGCAGCTTACTGGTGATGAAAGGGGGCACCGGAAACTTGCGCTTTTCCTTCGTGGCGACCGACTGCACCACCAGGTCGGCGACCTGGATCGCCGCGGTGACCCGATCCGCCGTCACCTGGTCGGGAATCTCCAGGTCCTTGCCCTGGAATTTCACCAGGCGCGCGTCGAAGGCGGGAGGCTTTTTGCCTTCCACGTTTGCCGTGATGGTCCAGTATTCCTGCTTCTGAAACGCCTGGATTTCCCGCTCGCGCTCGACGATCAGCCGCAGCGCCACCGTCTGCACGCGCCCCGCGGAAATTCCGCGCCTGACCTTTTCCCAGAGCAGCGGGCTGACCTGGTAGCCCACCAGGCGGTCCAGGATGCGGCGCGCCTGTTGTGCGTCCACCAGGTGCGCATCGATTTCGCCCGGGTGCTCGAAAGCTTCCCGCACGGCATCGCGCGTAATCTCATTGAAGAGCACCCGGTAATACTTCTTGCGGCTGGAGTCCAGCAGCTCGCGCAGGTGCTGGCAGATGGCTTCGCCCTCGCGGTCCGGGTCAGCCGCGAGATAAATGGCGCTCGCCTTGGCGGCTGCGGATTTCAGGTCGGCAATCACATTCTTCTTGGCGGGGATGGAGATGTAAGTCGGCTTGAAACCGTGCTCGACATCGACGCCCAGGTCTTTCTTGGGAAGGTCCATGATGTGTCCCATGGACGCCTTCACCGTGAAGTCAGGCCCCAGATACTTATTAATGGTCTTCGCCTTGGCCGGCGATTCCACAATGACGAGGGATTTGCTCATAAGTGCGTATGAAAAGCTTCCCGCGATCAGCAGTCAGCTATCAGCTTCAATCCTTTCTTGATAACGTTTTCAATTCCTCCGGGCGGAACGCCACTTCATCAAGCGTCCCCTTGATTCCCAACCTTCTTTCAAGGATTCTCTGGGCCTACAGTTTACGGATGAAGTTCTTTCCTGGCAACTGGCGAACCAACCCGGCCATTTCCAGTTCCAGGAGCGCGGCCAGAACTCGCGGGTGGGGAAGCTCAGCGGCGCCCCCAATTTCATCCACGAAAAGCGCCTGGTCAGCCCGCAAAACTGCGAAGACCGCTTTCGAATCTGGTTTCAGCGAGGTTTCGAAGAGCGAAGCGGTCTGGGCATCCCTCAGTTCTCCTTCCGATGCCTCCACGGGAGGCAGGAGTTGCATGCGAATCTCGGCCGGGAATTCTTCGATCACGTCCATCCACTGATCCACCAGCTTCGCCCCCTGCTTGAGGAGATGGTTGGGGCCGAAGCTTTGGGGCGAGGTGATGTTCCCCGGCACGGCATAGACTTCGCGGTTCTGTTCCACCGCCAGGCGCGCCGTGATGAGCGACCCGCTGTACTCGGCGGCTTCCACAACCACCACCCCGAGCGAGAGCCCGCTGATAATCCGGTTGCGGATGGGGAAGTTTTCCGGCATTGGCCCAGTCCGCAACGGGAATTCCGAAACGACGGCCCCGGATTTGGCAATCTGCTCCGCCAAGCGTTGGTTCTCCCGTGGATAGATGACGTCAAGGCCCGAGCCCAGCACGGCGACAGTCTTCCCCGGCGCCTCCAGCGCTCCCCGGTGCGCGGCGGAATCGATGCCGCGCGCCAGGCCACTGACCACCACCAGTTGCCGCTGCGCCAAATCATGCGCCAGCCGGTGCGCCACGGAGCTGCCATAGGCGCTGGGGCGCCGCGTTCCGACCATGGCCACCGCGAGCTGCGAAAGGACGGCGGTGTCGCCGCGCACATAGAGCAGCAGCGGCGCGTCCGGAATCTGCTTAAGCAGCGGGGGATAGTCCTCGCTGTCGAAGGCGACCAGCCGGCACTCCGCCTGAGCCGCCTCCTGTACCTCCTTTTCGGCTTCTTTCAGGCAGGCTTGAGCGAAAATCGCCTGCGCGACACGCGCGGGAAGACCGCAACTCTCAAGTTCGGTCAGCGAGGCCATATACGCCGCCTGCGGCGATCCGAAATGCTCGATGAGCTTGTGCGACCCGCGGATACCCAGTCCTTCGATGCGCCTCAAAGCGACCCAAAAAACCAAAGCTTCGTCCATGGTATTGTTTTCAACTCGTGCCGGCAACGCATGCGATTTGAATGGATTGAGATCTCCTACCGGGAATATGTCTGGGGCATGCCCTTGCTCCCGCCTGCCGTTCGCGTTCTACAGTCTCAAAACCGGGGCCGGCAAAGCAAGGTGAAAAATTCCTGAGAGTCCTGGGAGTAGTGCAGTTCGGTGGCACATAAAGCCCGCAAGCCTGTTCTCATAGGCTGGCACGGAGCGCAATCCTGCGATTTGTCGATCCCACTGAAGTCAATTGTCCCCACACAGGTCCCCCGGAACACGGCAGCCCGCTCCCGCACTCCGGAGCGCGGTCCGAAACCTGCAAAACAATGGGACATTTTCGTCATTGGCCCCGCAAATTCGTTGAATCTCTCCTATCGCGAGTGGAATAATAGCGTCTCGACTGGCCCGCAACAGACGCGGTTTCGTCTTCGCGAAGGGAATTAAGACTTCCTCTTGCGGCAGCCGATAAGCTAAAGGAAGGATTGCGAGAACGCGGGCGTTCGCGCCGAGGTTTGCCTCCGATGAGTTCGAACTACGAGGATCGGTACAAAGGCCGTTGGGTTTTGGCCCTCATCCTAATCATCCTCAGCATGACTTTGTCGGCACCCGGGCAAAGGGGTGGCCGCTTGAGCAGCCAGCGGTTTGACCCGGCAGATTTTGCAAGCTCCAGGCCGCAGCTTCTTAATGCCGACTCGAACCCCACGCTACGCTACCCCATCGCGAACTTCTCAGGCTGGTCCGTTTTCAGCGCCTCCTACGGATGGCTCGACGTGTCGCGCGAAGCGGTCCACTATAATGTGGTTTCCCCCCCCAGCAAGGCGAAGGAGGGGTTCGAGTTGCCTTACAAGGAGATTCGCGAACTCAAGCTGGCGCGCGGCACTTTGACGTTCCACGGGCGGGCGAAAAAGTACAACATCTTCTACATGCGTCAGGATAGGTGGGGGAGTATCCACAGCGGCTCCGGCTTTTTGTCGGCCTCCGCCGAGAATGCGCCGGGGACGTCATCGATCTCACTGGCGCTGAGGGACTTTGACCAGGTCCTGGCGCTGGTGAAGCCACCTGCCGCGCCATCGACGGTGGTTGCCCAACCGGTTGCGGCCCCGCCACCCGAACCCAAGCCGGCCGCGCCCCCCGCTCCGCCCACGATCGTGCTCTCGGCGCCCTCGGGCGCCGGCGCCAACCAGGTTATCGAACTGAAGGAATCCCCCCTGGTTATCCGTGGCGTGGCCATGGACAGTACCGGTATTCCGGTTGTTTCCATCAATGGTGCGCTCGCTAACATGCGTCCGCAAAATACGCAGGCGGCGGAATTCTGGACGGACCCGCTGCCGCTGCAGTCGGGGGGTAATCGTTTCCAGATCGTTGCCTCGAACTCGGCCTACGTGGAGACTCAGTTGGTTTTTATTGTCCATTACACTCCCAAACCGCCGCCCGATCCCCGGGCGTTGAGCAAACCCCAGATTATCGCCTTACTGCAGGGCGGGGTTCTCAGCGGGCGCATCGCGGCTATCATCAAGGAACGCAGCATCAAGTTCACACCTACGGCAGACGACCTGAATGACCTGCGCGCCGCGGGTGCCGATGATGAATTGATCGAGGTGATCCAGCAGGGGGCGCCAGCCAGGTAAGGCCGGCCGGGCCTCACGCGTTCCTCCCCTTTCCGGCCGGTGGATCGCTGCCCCTGAGTGGCGGGCAACGAGGCGGGGTTTACCAGCCTCCCCGCTTGCCAGTAATTACCGGCGGCAATTGACAACCTGCCACGCTGCGATAGAATGACAGGCCAGCGCCAGGAAAATCATGCCCGCACTTAAACTCTCCGTCGTCCAGTATCTCAACACCGTGCCGCTGATCTGGGGCATGTTGCGCGGCGAGCAGCAAGGAAAGTTCGATCTCCGGTTCACCACCCCGGCCAATTGTGCGGATGCGGTTCACCAACGCCAGGCGGATGTGGGCATCATTCCCTCCATTGAATACCAGAGGCTCGACCGGGTACAAATCCTCAGCGGCATGTCCATCGCTGCGAAGAATCAGGTGAGGAGCGTGCTGCTGCTCAGCAAGGTCCCCCTCGCCAAGATCCAGACCGTGGCCACGGACAATTCCTCGCGCACCTCCGCCGCGCTGTTGCGCGTCATGATGCGCAAGTTTTATTCCCGCTGGATCACCGTCATACCCCTCGCACCGCGTCCTGACATCATGCTGGAGCGGGCCGATGCCGCGCTCCTGATTGGCGACGCGGCGCTCACTTACTCCGGTCAAGTCGCGGAGGTCTATGACCTGGCCGCCGAATGGAAGCGATTTACCGGCCTGCCCTTCGTCTTCGCGCTCTGGGTGGGTCACGAGGATCGCAACCTCACCAAACACCACGCGGATTTCGCCGCTTCCCTCCAGTTCGGACTTGCGCACATTGACGACATTGCCGCCGAATACGCGCCCCGGCTGGGCATGACCGCCGCTGCAGTGAAGGTTTACTTGACCGAGAATATCGATTATTCTCTGGATGAGGAGAATCGTCAGGGCTTGCGGCTGTTTTACAAACTTGCGCATGAGACCGGCATCATTCCGGTGGAGAAAGCTTTGTATTTTGCCTGAGTCATCGGGGCAGACCGTCCCCCGCTTTCCAAAAGGCGATGATTCCCGGCAAGAAAAGAATCACCCATGGCTTTAACCTCTTCCCAGGCGCTCGACATGTTGCGCTCCGATGACCTGCTGGGCATCGGGATGGAAGCGGACGCCGTCCGCAAGCGCCTGCATCCCGGCAATGTGGTCACCTACCAGATCGACCGCAACATCAACTACACGAACATCTGCACCGAGTATTGCTCGTTTTGCGCCTTCTATCGTCCCGTGGGTTCGCCGGAAGGCTACATCCAGCCCCTCGAATCCATCTTCCAAAAGATCGAGGAGACGATCGAGCTCGGCGGCACGGGCGTACTGATGCAGGGCGGCCTACATCCCGACCTCAAGATTGATTACTACGAAGAGCTGCTCCGGAGCATCAAGCAGCGCTTCCCGCAGATTCACCTGCACTGCTTTTCCGCGCCCGAGGTGCTGAACATTGCGGAGGTCTCCGGGCTGCCGCTCGGCGCGACCATCGCGCGTTTGATGGACGCCGGCCTCGATTCCATCCCCGGCGGCGGCGCCGAAATTCTTGACGACGAGGTTCGCCGTCGCATCGCGCGCCTGAAGTGCACGACCGAAGAATGGCTGCTCATGCATCGCGTCGCGCACGGGCTCGGCATGCAGACCACCGCCACCATGATGTTCGGCTGCGGGGAAACATTGGAACAGCGCATGAACCATCTGGAGCTCGTACGCAATCTCCAGGAAGAAACCGGCGGGTTCACCGCCTTCATCCCCTGGACTTTCCAGCGGGAGAACACCTCGCTCGGCCGCTTCGTCAAGGAAGAGGCTACCGCCGTCGAATACCTGCAGACTCTGGCCATCAGCCGGATCTATCTCGACAACTTCGAGAATGTGCAGGCCAGTTGGGTCACGCAGGGTTTGAAGACGTGCCAGATGGGTCTGCGCTTCGGCGGCAACGACGTGGGAAGCATCATGATCGAAGAGAATGTCGTCTCCGCCGCCGGCGCCCATCACCGGGCCAGTGAAGAGGAACTCCGCCGCATCATCCGCGACGCCGGCTTCGTCCCCAAGCAGCGGGACACTCTGTACCGCACATATTTCCTGAACTGAAACCGCGTAGCCAGTCCTGGAGTGAGCCAGTACGCTGACCGCATTGGTGGGGCGGACTCCCTGGTCCGCGCGGAACGCCCTCGTTCCGCTGCCGGAACGAGGAGATCGGTAGCAGCAACGGACAACCGGTCGGTCGCTACGCGCCGCTCAGTTCGCGCTGGAGCCATGCTCTGGCGAATTGCCAGTCCCGCCTGACCGTTCGTGTTGACGTCTTCAGTACTTCAGCCGTTTCTTCCTCGCTCATGCCACCGAAGTAGCGTAGCTCCACCACCTGGGCTTGGCGCGGAGCGATTAGTGACAAGCCAGTGAGCGCTTCATCCAGCGCCAGAATGTAGGCGCCGGGCTCGCGTGACACCAGCAGTGCATGGTTCAGGCTGACTTTGGCGAGGGCCCCGCCGCGCTTGTCCGACCCGCGCGCACGCGCCGCATCCACCAGGATGTTGCGCATGATCTGAGCGGAGATGGCGAAGAACTGCGCCCGGTGTTGCCACTCCACGCTCTTCACGTCCACCAGCCGGAGGTAGACCTCGTTTACCAGGGCGGTGGCCTGCAGCGTGTTGCCGGGCCGTTCATTGCGCATGTAGCGCCGCGCGATGCGGTGCAATTCGGCGTGCACCACGGCCGTCAGGCGATCCAGCGCCGCCTGGTCGCCGCCACGCCAAGCCTTTAACAATCCGGTGACTTCCGCCGAACCCGCCAGATCCATCGAAGTGCCCGCAAGAAGACTACCACGATCGGTGGCCGCTTTTCGCCTGCCATTCCGCCTGCACCCGCGGAGGCAGAAATGCCATGACGTTCTTCGGTGCGGTGGCGGTGCTGGTGGCTGGAACGGGTGCCTGGGCGAGCGATGGCCGACAGACCCCAACATGGGTGGTGACCGTTTGTCTCAGTCCTGGCGCGAATGCGGCCATCCTCTATCGAGGGCAGGCCGCGGCGTCTCAAATCCTGAAGCAGGCGGGCATCCGGATCGAGTGGCGAGCGGACGAAGGCGCGTGCGTCGTCGCCGGTAACGGCATCGTGGTCACGGTCTCGCTGGCGACCCCGGAGGATCGGCATCCTGGCGCGCTCGCCTACGCGATGCCCTTCGAGGGCACTCACATCGTGCTGTTCTACGATCGCGTGCGGCACGCGGTAAGCCCTTCCATCGCGCCATTCCTCGTAGGACATGTGCTGGCCCACGAGATTGCCCACATTCTGCAGGGCATCAGCCGGCACTCCGCCAGCGGCATCATGAAGGCGCATTGGGACGCCGGCGACTACGCCCGGATGGACTGCGGACAGCTCAACTTCACCGAGGAAGACATCCGCCTGATCCACAACGGTCTGAAAGGGAGTTACCGGTCGGAAAAGCCTCGGACGAGTGACCGGACGCAGTATGATGGGGTGCACAGCGATGGCGATGAATCCGGAGCGTCTGCGGCAAATCGAGGAGTTGTACCACCTGGGGAGTGAACGGACTCCGGGCGAACGCGAAACCTTCCTGAAGGAAGCTTGCGCCGGCGATGCCGAACTGCTGCGGGACGTTTTGGCGCTGCTGGCGCAGGACACGGGAGCCGGACCCATGGAACGGCCCGTCCTGCAGGTTGCCGCGAGTCTGCTGAGCGATTCACCGGCTGCGCACTGGACCCCGGGAACGCCGGTGGGGCCCTACCGGATCGTGAGCCGTCTCGGGGAGGGCGGCATGGGCGAGGTGTTCAAGGCCCACGATTCGCGCCTGGGCCGCGAGGTAGCAATCAAGACGGCCCACCAGGAGTTCAGCGGGAGGTTCCAGCGAGAGGCGCGCGCGATTTCGGCGCTCAATCATGCGAACATCTGCACGCTTTACGACATCGGCCCGAACTATCTGGTGATGGAATTGGTGGAGGGAGAGACGCTGGCCGGCCCCGTCCCCATCGACACCGCCATCGGCTATGCCCGACAGATCGCCGCCGGCCTGGAAGCCGCGCACGAACGCGGCATTATCCACCGCGACCTCAAACCCGCGAACATCAAGATAACTCCCTCGGGCATCGTGAAGATCCTCGATTTCGGGCTGGCCCAGGTCACTTCAGCGCCTCTGTCGGCCGCGGAAACCACCAGCCGCACCGTGCCGCCGACGCTCTCGCTCGCCATGACTGAGACCGGCACGATCGTGGGCACGGCGGCCTACATGTCCCCCGAACAGGCGCGCGGACAGCGCGTCGATCGCCGCGCCGACATCTGGGCATTCGGCGTCGTCTTCTACGAGCTGCTCACCGGCAAGATGCTGTTCGGTGACGGCCAGAGCGCCTCCGATTCGCTCGCCGCCGTCCTCACGCGCGAGCCCGATTTCAACGCGCTGCCCAGGGACACTCCGCCGCGCGTCCGCCGCCTCCTCCAACACTGCCTCCGGAAAGACCCGATGCAGCGGTTGCGCGATATCGGCGACGCCCGCATCTCGCTGGATGAACCTGAACCCGAAGCGCTCGTGGCGCCGGCGCCCGCCCGCCGCTGGATTCCCTGGAGCGTCGCCGGTGTGCTCGGCTTGGCGTTGCTTGCCTCAGGCCTGGGCTGGCTGCGACCGAAGACCAGCGAGCCAAGTCCCGGCACGGCGCGCTTCCTCCTCTCACTGCCCCCCGGAAGCAGCGCCGGCGCGCCCATAATGTCCACCCAGGCCGTCCCCTCCCCGGATGGACGTCACCTGGCCATCGTCGCCCTGGATAGTTCCTCGGGAAAACAGGGGCTTTGGGTTCGCCCCATCGGCTCCACCTCGGCACAGCGGCTGGATAAGACGGAAGACGCGAGTTCCCCATTCTGGTCGCCGGATTCGCGGTACATCGGCTTCTTCGCGGCAGGAAAACTGAAGCGGGTCGCGGTGTCCGGGGGGAGCGTGCAGACTGTCTGCGAGTTATCGAAAGGTGCGTCCGAGCGCACCTTCGGCGATGGCGGAACATGGAACCAGGAAGGCGTCATCGTTTTTGCAGCCTACGGCGCCACCGTCGGAACGCCACTGATGCGGGTGCCGGCGACCGGCGGAGCGCCCACGGCGGCCACCTCGCTGGAGAAGGACGAGATGTGGCACAGTTGGCCGCAGTTCCTGCCCGATGGTCGTCACCTGCTCTATTTCGCGGTCAATAAGGAAGCGGAAAATGGCGCCATTTACGTCCAGGAGCTCGGTTCCGCCAAGCGAGTCCTGGTACTGAAGAACACGTCGCGAGGTGGCTGGGCCCCTCCAGGTTATCTGCTCTTCATCCGCGAAGGAACGCTATTGGCGCAGCGCATGGACGCGAAAACGTTCCAGTTGCGGGGCGAACCGCTCGCTGTAGCGCAGGACGTTGCCTTCAATGAGAGAAATGGCCGGAACGCGTTTGCCGTATCGCAAAATGGCGTGCTGGCCTATCGCGGCAGTGGGTCCGGCAGGATGCGGCAGCTCACCTGGTACGGCCGCGACGGAAAACCCCGCGGCGCGGTGGGCAAGCCCGGCGAATTCAGGAATCCCTCCCTTTCCCCGGATGAAAAAAGCGTGGCACTTCTGGTGGGGTCATCGGGAAAAATCGATGTCTGGGTCATGGATCTGACCAGCGGGGTGATGACTCGCATGACCCACGATTCTCGTGTGTCGATGAACTCCACGCAGGTATGGTCTCCGGACTCACAGCGGCTGGCAATCACGCAGGTCTCCACCGGAATCCAGCAGATCGCGCTCGCCTCCGGAAAGATCGCTCCGCTGGCGAAGGAAGACCTCGGCGCCGAGGATTGGTCGCCCGACGGCAGCTCGATTCTGTGCGAAAACGGCAACCGGCTTTCTCAACTGCTTCTGACGGATGGGGCAAGGCTCCAGACCATCCTCGACACACCCTACCGTCAGGGAGATTTCCGCTTCTCGCCTAATGGGCGGTACGTTGTCTACGTCTCCAATGAGTCGGGTCAGGACGAAGTCTACGTGGCCTCGTTTCCTGCTTTTGCTGCCAAACGGAAGATATCTTCCAGCGGCGGCCGCCATCCGGTCTGGGCCATGAGCGGCAAGGAGCTCCTCTACCTGGCGTCGGACGGAGCGTTGATGAGCGCCCAGATCCGGACAGGATCCGACCTGGTGGCGGGCACGCCCAAACTGCTCTTCAAGGTCGCCGGATCCGACTTGGGCCGGTTCGCCGTCACCGCCGACGGCAATCGCCTTCTGATCGATGAACCAGTTCAGAAAACCGAAGGCGAAAAGCCCGACATCACGGTAGTCCTCAACTGGTCCGCCGGCATCAGGTAGCCGGCGGACGGAGAATAGAATGCGTTTAGCTGCCGGACTGTAAGCCGGTTCCTGTACCCTTGCGGGCGGCAGTCATTCATCTGGACCGGCCATTACTGACCGGCTCTAGCGACCTACCCGGAAGTTTAACGGGACGGGCCGTCCCTCCTCCCCTATTTGGTCTTGCTCCGCGTGGGGTTTTCCCTGCCGGCAGAATTACTCCTGCCGCGGTGCGCTCTTACCGCACCATTTCACCCTTACCCCACCTTTCGGCGAGGCGGTATATTTTCTGTGGCACTTTCCGTCGAGCCCTTGCGAACCCGCCCGGCCGTTAGCCGGCACGCTGCCCTGTGGAGACCGGACTTTCCTCTCCCGCGGCCTTGAGGGCACCCGGGAGCGACTGCCCGTCCGGCAGCCTCACTTAATTATTCTCACATTTCTTTGGAGCTTAGTGTACTGGAAACACCAGTTGCCAGATACTAAGATCCAGGATTTTGTGCTAGTTGGAAAGTATTCCGGTGTATTCTGTCTTTAGTGGGGATTCAGGTAGGAATCTCCGCGCGGTGGCGAGTGTGGGAATTTCGCGTCTGCCAAAATCGGGTAACGTTTCAGTACAGTTTTGTCGCACAAGTGGATAACGCCGAGGAGAGTTTACAAGACCATGAAGAAACTAGCAGCGATGGGCGCGATGGGCCTATTGGCCTCTAGTCTGTTTGCCCAGGGGTCGAACACGGGTGGTCAGACTAAGGAAGATTGGGAAGAGATCAATTTCGAATTCAATTCCTCGATTCTTTCCGACGGGTACCCCAGCCTGCTTCGGTTGGCGGACCAGTTGGGCCGGCATCGCGATTACCGCGTGAAAGTCACCGGACACACAGATTACGTTGGTTCGGCCGCATATAATGAGAAACTCGCGCTCCGGCGGGCCGATTCCGTCAAGGCGTTCTTGGTGAAGTATGGCGTAGCCGAGAGCCAGATCACCACCGCGGGTGACGGCAAACGCGTGCCCGAAGTGGACAACAAGACCAAGGAAGGGCG
>PMYF01000730.1 GCA_003171295.1 Acidobacteriota bacterium
CCTGCGCCATTCTTGCTGGGGCACTACTCCAGCACACCCCTCTTACAAGATACATGTGCAAATCTCAACGGCCGACGCTTCTGCATGAGGCGGCCACAAGGAGTTCACCGTGCAAACCATCGAAGCCAAAGTGAGCGCCAGGATACTCAGCAAAGCCGACCGGCTGTTCACCAATAGGCTCAGCCAGATCTTCGTCGAGCTGCTCCAGAATGCTCGCCGCGCAGGCGCGTCCCTGGTCACAGTCACGACCAGCCCGTCACCCACCGACTCAACCTCCCTCATCACCTTCACGGACAATGGCTCCGGCATCGAGGACTTCAATAAGCTGCTCCACCTGGGCGAGTCTGGATGGGACCAAGCCGTCGAGCGCGCGGAAGATCCGGCGGGCATGGGGCTGTTTGCGCTGCTGCACACCGGTGTGGTTGTGAGGAGCCGCGGGAAAACCGCGACCATCACCACCGATGCGTTTCTGGGGAAGGAAGCGGTACAGGTCCACGACCAGGATTCTGTTGACCCGAAAACAGGAACGACGGTGGTCTTCGCCCGCGAGGAGGCACAAGCCGCAATCCTGGATATCCTCCTCCGCGTCGCTCGCTTCGGCCCGGTTGACGTCAAGGTCAATGGAGAACTGCTGAAGCGTGAGGACTTTCTCGCCAACGCCGTGTACATCAAGGAGGTGGATGGCGTACGCATCGGCGTATTCGTCGGCCATTCCGAACCGTTGGAGTCTGTCAACTTTCACGGCAATCTCATCCGCGTCAACCTGTCGGAGACCGCACTCGGCAAGATTGTGGTCTCGCCGACGCACAACGACCTGCTGTCTGTCGGGGTGCGCCTCGACATCACCTCCACCGCCAGCCTCCACTTGAAGTTGCCCGACCGCACAGACCTTGTTTACGACGAGGCGTACCACACAATGCGGAAACAGGTGCGCAGAACGATCCTCGAGTACTTGGCGAGCGAAGGCGTCCAGCACATCGCATCGTATGCGGTGTACAAGGAAGCACTGCAACTCGACATTCCCATCCAACCGGCCGTCCCGTACCTGCAGCCATTCTTCGTCTCCGCCCGGGACAGCAATTCAGGCCAAGAGCCGTTCAATGGCGACCGGGGCGATTACCTGGCTACGATTCACGACCCGGCTAAGTGCGCTCTCGTGTGTCTGGATGACTACCACGCCGACTCGACTCCCTTCACGTTCGACCTGGGTTCCAGGGACCGCCAGCTTCCAACAGGGCTTGTGCCTGTGCGGGAGAACTCCGGCTTCAAAGGCTATTCCTGGTACGACAATCTAGCCTGCTGCCGCAACTTTAAGCTCACCATCGACGGCAAACCCGCCGAAGATGCAGCCCACCCATTGGCAATAACGATCGTGAATGGTATCCAACTGTCATTCGACCTGGAGCGTGCAGGCGCCATCGAACAGGTTGCATGGAACCTGCCCTTCGCGGGCTGGGGCGAGGAAGACGAAAACGAAGCCAGCCTTTTCATCACGCGCGACAGCGAGTGGGCGCAAACCAGTTCGCCTTACCAACCGTTCTCCCTTATCGATGTCGCTCAACATCTCGCCTTCGATCCGAGCGACGACTTCGAAGCGGACAGTTACGAAACTCAGGAGCAATACTTCAAGCAGCGCTATGAGGAAGCCATCATCGAAGCTATCGGCGGTGCTCTTGCCGCCGCGCGCCTGGCATTGTCGCGCGCTCTCGGCTGGGACCTTACCAGGGCTCTCGACGCCGCCCACTTGTCCGAGGTCCGGTTCGTCAGGACAGAAGACGGGAAGTGGAAGGTGGACCTTCCCACCGCACCCTAACTTAAAACTGATGGACTGAGCTGGCCGCTAAAACAAGGCGGCCGGCTTACATCCTCCGACCTTACTCGCGAATCTCAGTTCAAACTCTGGAGACCGTTGTGTTCACACCCAAAAACATTCGTACTACCTACCTCCCCAACGGGCTGGCCATTCTCACCGAGCGCATGGAGCATACCCGCTGCGTTTCCATGGGCGTCTGGCTCAAAACTGGCGCCCGCCATGATGCACCGGAACTCAATGGTCTCTCCCACTTCGTTGAGCACATGGTTTTCAATGGCACGATCTCACGGTCTGCTCGGCGCATCGCCTTGGACAGTGATGAGCTCGGTGGGTTCATCAACGCCTTCACCGGGTACGAGACGGTTGCATTCTCTGTTACCGTTCTCGATACCCACGTGGCCCCGGGGCTGGACCTTCTTGCGGACATCCTCTTGAATCCGGAATTCGTTTCCTCAGCGATCGAGCGCGAGCGTGCAGTCGTCATTGAGGAGATCAACGAGAATCAAGATGACCCGGGCCGTCTTTGCCAGGACGCATTTGTTCGCACCCTATGGAAGGACCACCCACTCTCCCTGCCCATCGGCGGCACGCCGGAAACGCTTAGCTCTTTCACCCGCGACGCGCTTGTGCACTTTGCGCAGGAGCATTTCACAGGCCACAATATGGTGTTCGCCGCTGCCGGAAATATTGAGCACGACGACATGGTGTCTATGGTGGAGAAGTGCTTTGGCCACGCTCCGGCCGGCACTTCCCTTCCCGGAGCCACGTGCCCTGCACCATTTGCTGGAAGGACGCTAGTCGACAAGCCGACAGAACAAGTGCAACTGGTCATCGGTGTCCCTGCTCCCCAACTCACCGATGCCCAGTACTTCACAGCGCTGACGGCAGCGACCTTACTGGGGGGAGGAAGCAGTTCCCGCTTATTCCAGTCCGTCCGCGAAGAGCGCGGCCTGGCGTACACCATCGCTGCGGAGTATATGGCGTTTCAGGACACTGGATACTTCAGCGTTTATTCCGGTACTTCCCGCGCCCAGGTTGAGCCCGTTCTAAACCTCATCCTCCAGGAGCTGCACCGGCTGAAGACGGAGCCCGTCTCACCTGGCGATCTTGGGAGAGTAAAGGGAACGCTGATCAGCAGCAGCATTCTAGGGTTGGAAACAAGCTCTGCCCGAGTAGCCGCGATGGCGGGTCAGTTCCTGACATTGAGTCGTACCGTTGGCATGGAAGAAAGACAGGCGCTCATCGAAAGTGTCACCGAAGATCAGGTGATGCTGCTCGCGAATGAGCGGTTCGACTCGGATCGGCTGGCCGTCGCGCTGGTGGGAGACGTGCACGGTTTGGAACTCGTGTCCAACAGTCTCAGTTGCTAACCGACTTTATGCTCTTAATTGGCGGGCCCCGGAGCATCTGCTAGTCGCGCTTTGCGCCAAACGGCTCCCGTGTTGCACAGCCTAAGCGTTCTGTTCTCTGCTGGCCGGCCCTGAACCCATCAGGCCCGATGTCCAATCTGCTTTTGCCATGCATTCACCCCCAGTCATTTCAATCGATCCGACAGCTTCTTGCGTTTCTGCATCCCACTCGGGGCCAAAGCGTGATTCCTTTTTCCAATCCTGCGGTTGGTCTACGCGGCCGATCGTGCATCCTTCCACCCTGCACAAGGAGAGTGTGCCATGTCGTTACTGTATCGTTCGCCTTTTGGGCCTCGGCATCCCGAACCGCTCGTGACCCGAACAACCTTTCCGTCCATTCCGTCGGTGCTTTTGGCACCAACGTTGCGGGCCTTCCCGCCAACGTTCCCGCAACCGAACCGGTCTTGGAATTGGTTCTAGCCTCCTAGCCTCACCAATCTGGGTGGCGGCGCACGCCCAAACGGACGGCGCTGCCCCCTGCCGAGAATCCCATGTCTCCAATATCTTCTCTCGCACATTTGAAAGCGCGTCCCCGTCGTCTCGTGTGTATCACCCTCCTGCTCGTAGGACTGTGCATCGTTGGCGTTGGCATTGTTTCTGCCGTACGCTTTTCCAGCAAACACTCCATCGGCCTCCTGCTCCTTTGGGAGGCGATCATGTGGGCCGCGGCGATTTGGCAGGTGGTCCGTTTGTGCTTTTGCACCGATCAAACCACCGGCTCCTGTCGATTGCGAGGTCATTAGTGCTAGACGCCGAGAACCGCGCACAGTTCGAGCGTGGTGTGGGCATGGCCCTATCCGCGCTTGTGAGCATCCCTGTCCTGCCCATCGATCGCAAGCAACTTGCGACCACAATTGCCAGCGCTACGTTGGGCGTTGGCGCCCAAGCAGCCACCCGCTTCGTCGAAGCGCTCTTAGACCAGCTTTCAGAGCCGACCGGCGAGACAACCGACGGGCTCATGAACGAGGCCGCCTAACACTCCCACCCGGATATCTTCCGACTATCCGGCCGACTGATTTTCGAACGATCCCCGCGCTTCCTTGGTCCCGCCACGAGTAGCCGTTGTGAGTTTTGTCCGAACAGTTGCTTGCGGAAGTTCGCTCGCATTGCGTCATCCTGCCCGATCCTGCCGCCGTGAGCTTCGGCCCGGCAGCTATCCATTTACCTGGTGCCAGGGGAATCCACCTATGGATGTGTGGCAACACCCCGCCCTGCGCCGAGAGACAACCTGTCTGGCTCAGATTCTGAGGCCAGCACGAGGAGATCGCTATGAATGAAAAGTTCAGTTTTATTAGAACGGTCAGCGACAAATCCCCCATCAAGGTGCTCTCCGACCTCGTGCGCAATATATCGGGGGGCACAGTGGCGCGCCTGGAGGAGACCCGCAACGGTTTTGTCTTAGCCATCGTGACTGCGGCGGGGGCGAACACCGGCGCGATCTATGTTTACGACGAACCGTGCAGTGCATTGTTCATGTTTGAGATCGACGAGCGCTGCGACGATTTCAGCCGCCGTGAGATCGGGTACCTGGTGCCAGCAGTTGTCAAGTGCCTGAACGGGCCCGACCGCTCGCGCTCCCAGCACCGCCGGCGCCGGCGCGCACATCGGACAACCCGGTCCGGTTCAGTCGCCATTGCCACAACACGTTCGAGCGTTGCCGCTGTTGCTGCGTAACCACGTTTTGCGCTCAATGCTCACACCCAGCCTGGTACTCCACTGCCGGGCTGGGTCTTTTCCTTTCCTGCTGTCTCCAACGGCACGCTCAGGCGTAGGGTCGAGCCGATCAAGTGTAGTGTTTTACCGATTCCATCTCACTTAAGAAAGGATCGAGCGACAGTAGGGGCGCTCGATGCGGGTAATTCTCATGGCAAAATCTGTAAACAGGGTGGCCCTGTTGGGTCACGTCGGTAAGGAACCGGAAGTGAACAACACGCCCAGCGGCACACTTGTTGTGAAGTTCACCCTCGCAACCAGTGATCGCTACAAGGACAACCACGGCGACTTCCAGGAGCGCACCGACTGGCACAGCCTCGTTGCGTTCAGCAAGACCGGGGAGATCATTCGCGACTACGTGAAGAAGGGCTCCAAGCTCTACATCGAAGGAAAGCTTCAGACCAGGAGCTGGGACGACACGGAATCCGGTCAGAAGCGCTATAAGACCGAAATTGTCGTCAGGGAGATTTCGCTACTTGGCGACTCCAACGGCAGCCGCGGTGGCAACACCAACGTCAACAAGCGCAACGGTCGCCATGCGGCCGATGCGACCTACGGCACCGACACCGACTATGCCGGAGACGATGGGATTCCGTTCTAGGATGAACAGCCGCACATTTCCCCTCTCACTCCGCTGCTGCATTGCAGCAGTCCCGCCCACAGCTGTCTAAACAGCAGCCCTGCCACCAGGCTTCCGGCGTTGAGCCTCTCCATTCAGCGCCGACAAGATTGATGTCCAACGCGCGCGCGTATCGTCCCTCACGCGCGAGGGCTGGCGAGGACGAAAGCTCGCCACGACATTCCTGTCTCGATGAGAAGTCCCACCTATATATATGATGCGCGGACGTCATCATGCACACCGAACGGGAGAGTCGCCACCCAGTTGTCTCACCAGGTTCCCCTGGAGGCGCCAGTGTCCACCTTCACACCCGCCGTACTCTCGCTCGATCAGGACTCCCGGTATGCAGACGATGAAGCGGATGCATTGCTCGCCGGCAGCGCTGAAGAGCTTGGACGTCTGCGCTTCACGATCATCCTAATCGCGAGATGGGAACAGTCCAACAGCCTCACTCCGCAACGTCGCAAAACGTTTAGCGAAGAACTCAGTAAACTTCGTGCGTTGTATCTTGGCATGCTCGACGAATTGGGCATGGCCTTTGGTGTCCAACAGGCAACGAAGACCCAGGAGCAGGTTGAGCGTACCGTCTCTGTTCCGCAGGGAATGCTGCCACCATCCAACCCATGCTTCAAGAGATACTGTTCTGAAAGCACGCTGCCAACAAGTCTTTTCCCTCTCCGGTCCACACGCCGTGGAGTCTGACGCTCAACTTCACCCAACACGCTCGGCGTCACCTCGACCAGCCGCCCGCTCCAAAGCAGGCGCATTTCGCGGAAAGCAGGCTTTGTCCCATGCTGAAACGCTTCATCCAAGCAGCTTGTTCCTTCTTTCATCGGCCGAAGCAGAGAGCTTACGACATCCTGGCCCGGTCGCCGATCGATCCACTTTCGATCCCCGCTTTCAAACGCACACCACCCACCTCATCTCGACGTGCCACTCCTGCAGCTTGAACTGATGGTGATTGGGGTGCCGTTTTCGATTCCGCCACCAAGGGTCAAGGAAATGCATCTGGAACCACTGCTGGACCAGCCGAGCAACAGCAGTCTCAGAATGCATTGAAGAGACACTTCATCGCGGGCTTCGACTGACCTTGGCACCGACCACCCTGGCGGGAGTCAGGCTCTGGCTCGGCGCGCTCGAAGGCAAGTTCGCAGCATGCGCCGATCGTAGCGGGCGAAAGACGCTGAAATATTCGTTCTAAATCCAGTCGAGGCGCAAGAGCCTAGCTCTATGCGCCTCGCCGGTTCGCTGGGTTGGACCATTTTGCACCGTTGCGGGTACATCCATCTCCCGCTCCGGCAGAGCCGTCCTGTCGCTCATCCCCCACAGGGGTCAGTGCCGGACGCACTCCTTGGCAAGGGGCTCAGCATCCACGCCGGTTATTTCACCGGACTTCCGGAGGTGTGTTGCCTTTTCCCACTTCCGGCAGGTTCCGTGGGCCAAGAGCGCTATGCGCAACAGGTATCTCCCACAGCATCACTTCCCGCGTGCCTAGCGACTGTGCTCGCCTAACCTTGCTAGCGAACCGCCCTTTGCCGCCCCTCGCGGTAGGTCTTTCAACATCCTTATTAGGTAACAACTCTTGCGAAATGTCAAGATCGCCACGCTGCAATTGAAGTACGCGGCTTAGCAGAATCAACCACAACTTTTCCGAATCAACCGTGTTGCGCGCACCATGCAACGACGATGATCATTCACATTCCATATATCGGGGTTCTTTCTTGTGTTCGCGCTCCATAACGTCGTTTCCACAGAATGATTCCGCGTGGCGTCCTTGTCTTTAATCCCGAGGAAGAGGGAATCTAGCGTTCGGTGCAAGCCACCCACCATTACAGGTAACCAGCAGGCATGCCGGACTTGCTCCCAACAAAATCTGCGCTCACCTGATGGTATTGCCGAAGGAGTCTGCCAATGTCCACCCAATCGACTGCGGTGATCCTGCCGGTGACTCACGCCCAGGCCGCCGAATACATGCACATGTTCGCAAATCGCAGAGCTTACCTGCGCCAGAGTCACTACCCAAGCAAGAAATCTGGGCGCTTCTATTTCTACAAGGCGTGCAACCGGGAGTCGAAACAACCTCTCAGCCTCGACGTTGCCACTGTTCAAGGCCATCTTGAGGGCCGGTTCACCATCGGCATCTACGCAATCAATCCCGAATCGCAGCGCTCAAAGTGGACTGCGATCGATGCCGACTACGCTGAAGCTCGCCGAGATCTCCTCCAGCTCCAACAGGCCTTCCGTGAAGATGGAATTGAGGCCCTGATGGAACGGTCACGCCGCGGGGGCCATCTCTGGATCTTCCTTGCAGAGCCTTTGCCATCAAAACTCTGCCGGCTCTACGTCTTGAATGCAGCGCGCCGCCTCGGTGTCGCGATCAAGCAGAACAAGGATGACGGGATTGAGGTTTTCCCTCGTCAGGACGCACTCCAGCCGGGAGAATTTGGCAATGCTATTCGCGGCCCTCTAGGGATACATCGTGCCAACCAGGTACGGTATTGGTTCGAGGATGCCGCGCCCACCCTTGACGCTCAGCTCGAGCTCCTTCGCGATGTCAAACGGGTCACTTGGAAAGAACTCGACTCACTCACCAAGGGAATGTCCTCCATCCCGGATGCGGTCACTCCCAAACCTTTTGTCGATCTGTCT
>PMYF01000679.1 GCA_003171295.1 Acidobacteriota bacterium
CGATCGCCAACTCCCCGCTGGTAAAAACCGCCCTGGCCGGCGCCGATCCGAATTGGGGCCGCATCATCTGCGCCGCCGGTTACTCCGGCGCGAGCTTCGATCCGAATAAGGTCGACGTTCTGGTGAATGACCTGTGCCTTTGCCGTAAGGGCGTTGACGCTGGTTTCGACGAGGCGGCCGCTCATCAGGAGTTTGACCGGAAGGAACTGACGCTGCGCGTGGACCTGCACGCGGGAAGCGCTTCCGCGCGCGTGTGGACTTGTGACTTCACGCAGGACTACATCACGATTAACGCGTCGTACCGCACCTGAAGCGGATGCAGCGAGGGAAAGCCAGGACGTTTAGCGCAGCATGGCCGCGAGGATTGACGGATCGACGGGCGCGCCGATGGGACCCTGTTCATAATCGAGTACGGCGCCGGAGATCAGCTCGCTGGTGGCGAAAAACAGGGCGCCGTGGGCAATGTCCTCGGGCCCCAGCATGCGGCCGAAGGGGCGAGTCTTCAGCGCGTCCTCGAGCCACTTCTCCCCTTTCCCCTCGGCCACACCCATGACGTAGCGTTCTCCTTCAGTCAGCACCCAGCCGGGGTTAATCTGGTTGACCCGAATGCGGTACTGCGTCAGGTAATTCGCCAGATTCTTCGAGAAAATCAGCAACCCGCCCTTCGCGGTTGAATAGGCCAGCAGCTTCGTCAACCCGAAGTAGCCGTTCCCGGACCCGATATTGATGATGCAACCGCTCTGCCGCTCCTTCATGTGACGCACGGCTTCCTGGCACAGGATGAAAGGGGCGCGCAGGTCGACCGCGAAGATCTCGTCCCACAACGCCGTGGAAGTGCTCTCAATCGTGCCCCGGTGCGTGACGCCGGCGTTGTTCACCAGGATGTCGAGCCGGCCGAAGCGCTCCAGGGCCTTCCCGACGATGCTGCGGCAGTGGGCTTCGTCCTGTAAGTCGCCGGTCACGAGGAACGCCTGGCTTCCCGCAGCTTCAATCGCCTGCACGATCTTCTCGCCGCCCGCCCGCTGGCTCTCCAGTCCATGCACCAACACGCGCGCGCCGCGCTCGCCGAACTTCCGCGCGATGCCGCCGCCGACCCCCTGCGTCGACCCGGTAACCACAGCGACCTGCCCCGCCAACGATGGCCTCTCGGTGTTTGCCTCACTCATGGGTCCCTCGGAGGATTGGGATGCGTATTTGCGTGAAGGAAGAAGGTACTCCATTTCTGCTGGCGCCTCAATGGCTCGTAATAACTCGCTTTGCGGTTTGGGCGACCATCTCCGGCCAGTTGCACGGCTCTGGAGAATTCAATTGTCACGAGGGGCGGCAGTCTCATATGCTCCACGTGCCATTCCCGGGTGAGGGGAGGTGGCACAGCTTCACCTTCCCTGGCGCAGGGGTGGTGCAGGCGGTTACCCAGAACGAGATCGAGTCGGGAGGCCAACCATGAATCGACGGGATTTCTCAAAGGCCCTGGCGGGGGCGACCCTGAGCACGGCCGCGCTTGCCCTCGAACCCGCTGTAGCTCGGGCGGCGCCAGTCTTGGACGACAAAGGGGAAATGCCGTTCCAGATCTCCGTCATGCTCTGGACGGTTTTTGAGAAACTACCCTTCCTGCAGCGTCTGGAAAAAGTTCGAGAGGCAGGCTACCGCGCCGTCGAACTGGTGGGTGAGTACAAGAAATGGTCGGAAGACGACTTTCGTCACGCGAATGGCAAGCGGCGCGAGTTGGGGATCACGTTCGATTGCACAGCGGGATTGAAACACGGCATCGGCGACCCGCACGCCCGCGAGGCATTCCTCGCGGATGTCCGCAACGAGTTGAAGATCATGGAGAAGATCGAGTGTCCGGCATTGATTGTCATGTCGGGCGACGTGCTGCCTGGCCTCTCGTCCGAAGCTCAGCACTCAAGTTGTGTGGAAGACCTGAAGCGGGCCGCGGAACTTGTGGAAGGCAAGGGCGTGACACTGCTGCTTGAGAACATCGACCTAGAGGAGAACCCGCACTACTACCTGTGGTCAGTGCCGGAGGCTTTCAAGATCATCGCGGAAGTGAATCATCCGCAAGTCAAGTTCCTTTACGATTTCTACCACGCGCAGATTTCGGGCGGGAACCTGATCGCGCCTCTGGAAAAGAATGTGGATAAGGTCGGACTCTTTCACATCGCGGACGTTCCCGGCCGGCGGGAGCCTGGGACGGGGGAAATAAATTATCTCAACATCTATAAGAAACTCGGGCAGTTGAATTACCACCGCACCGTGGCCATGGAATTCTATCCCTCGGACGACCCGGTCAAAACCCTCGCCGCCGCGCGTCAAGAGGCCCTCCACTCGGCGCGGGCACACCGGCCCTAGAGACGCATGGGTTGCGGAAAAACATTTCCTGCTTTCATCCTGAACCCGTCGCTGTCAATCTGAGCGCAGCGAAGAATTTCGCCCTGCCCGCTCAGGATAAACAGCGCGAAGAATGACAGCCAGGGCAGGCTGGCGCAGAGCGGCAGGTCTGCGATGCGCGGCCTCTCTCGTGACTTACCCCAGCTTGGCGAGGCGCGTGGAAACGTCCTGTTTGAAGCGATCGATGAACCCCAGTACGTACTCGCTGGGATTCAGCTTCTCATTCTCAAGCAGGGGCGTGAGATCGAGGCCGAAGATGACCGCGGCGGTTTCATCCACGGCGTGGGATGCCAGGTAAGTGGCGTTGGCGCGGCGGCGCCCCGCGGTGGCGAGATCGTAGCGCTTGCCACCACAGATCTGCGAATCAAAGACGCCGACCAGCGACATGGCCAGGTTCTCACGCTCCTGCACATTAAAGATCACCTTGTCTTCGTCATTCAGCCAATCGAGGTTCCGCCAAACTTCGCAACCGTAAAGACGCTGGGGGCGAGCCTCCTTGGGCAGTTCGCGCAGGGCGCGGATCGTGCGCAGGGCCACGGAGACGTGGGTATCGTGCTTGTCGGCGAGGTTGTGGGTATAAATCACCTGGGGGCGCGCCGCGTCCAGAACCTTCTTGAGGTCCGCAACCACCTGCACGTTCTTGGCGTCTTTCACTTCTCCGCTCGTATAGTCCAGAAAAACGTGCGCAGCGGAATCACCCACAACCGCCGCCTTCTTCTGCTCCACGCGCCGCACCTTCTGCATATCTTCGTCCGTGTAGCGTGCGTAAATGCCGTCGCGCGCGCTGCCCGCGCCGTTCGTCACCGTCACCCCGGTAAAGTGCCGATCGTCCCGGCCGAAGCATTCCAGGATGCCGTGATAAGCCATGATTTCATTGTCGTCCTGGTGGGCGCCAATGGCCAGGTGCGTAGTGCGCGCCAGGGCCTTTTCAACTGCCGATCCGTCCGGCACGTATATCTCTGATGAAGACTTGTATAAGTTCATGCTCTGATCTCCTCATTCCTATTTGATGATGGGCAGGCTGGCCGCCGCCACGGCCTGACCCACCCGGCGGCTTGATTCATCGGGCAGGTGCAGCGCGAGCTTCGCGGCCAGCTCCGGAAACTCCTTTTGCAGCACGTCCTGCGCGCGGCCCAGGATGATGTTTCCGCCTTCTCCCGAGGTGACTCGGCCCAGGATGAGGACGTGCCGCAATTCGTAGAAGTCCGCGTAATGCGCCACGCCATAGCCCACGTAGCAGCCGATAGTCTCGAAAATCCGTCGGGCGCGCTCGTCGCCCTGCTGCAGCAGTTCCTGGACGGACTTGAGCTTCTCCGCCGGACCCAGCTTGGCGTCGAGCGTGATGCCCGCGCGGGGGGCCAGCCGGAACACGGCCTGCTGCGAGAAATAATTCGCGCCCACTCCCTGATCGCCCGACCACTCATCGGTGGGAGCGTTGGGATCATAATCAACCGGGCAGAAGGCCAGTTCGTTCAACCAGGTCGTGAGCTCGCCGGTGGGCGTCACGTAGCCGCCCGCCTCGCTCGAGCCCAGTGCCATGCCCAGCACCGCGTGGTCGTTGAGCGATAGGGCGCCGGCCAGCGCCGTCACTTCGCCGTCGTTCACCACATCGAACGGGATTCCGCCCCAGGCGTGTTTCAAATCAAAAAAGAGATTGCGAATCCCGGTGTCAAACAGGGGCTGGGGAATTCCGCGGTAGAGCGAGCCCACGCGCGGCCGGTTGTTGATATACACGCCCGCGGCGCTGCCTCCCACGGCATCAACTCGCGGCAGGTGCCGGGCAGCCGACTTCAGCGCGGCGTCGATCTCGTTGAAGTGGTAGCTGGGGTCGGTGGCATTGCGGGGATCCCAAACCACTTCTTCCGTGTAAACCGCTTCGCCGTCCTTCACGGCCGCCACTTTCCGGTCGCTCGCNNAGGTCAAAGCCGATCCGGCAACCTTCCAGGTGTCCGCCCAGACGCACGGTCCCTTCGTTCGGCGGCGGGACTTTGTCGGCATCCGTGATCTCCACGGTAAAGGGGTGCTCATAGATGCCTGCCATGAAATCCGCGTCGAAGATGCGCGGGCCTCCCCGCGCGTAAACCTTCCGGATGTGCTCGCCGACGCAGCGTGGCCCGCCCACGATTACCCGCCATCCCCCTTTTTGCCAGAGCAGCATTTTCACCACGCGCTCGGCAAAGGGGAGATTTAAGGCAGCCGCGGCCGCGCCCGTATCGAAACACTCGGTCCGGTAAACCGATATCGATTGTTCCCCGCGCTCCAGCCCGATCACCAAAGGCACGGCGCACCCCGACTTATGTGCAAGCCCCCAAAAAGCGTGATGGGCCAGGACCGCGGGGGCAAATCCCGCGTGAAGCGGTGGAAGTATCTGCGGCTTGGCGAGCTGTGCGAACTCCTTCATCCCAATTCTCCCTCTGGACTGCTCCAAAAGTGCAAAAAGCCATAAGTACCAAGGGCCTTATGATAGGAGCAGCGCCGCCCAGCGTCAACCTGACAGCATGTCAGGCGGCGCGAGACCGTCGTTTCTGGCAGGCTGCTGAAAAGGCCTCGCGCTGAGTTGCCGTTATTGGGGACCCGGGCAAGGCAGGCACTTTGCTTCACAAAGTACTTGACAGACGTTTCGAGCTCCGGTATACATTCCCCATGCGTTGTGTTGACGCCGTTCGCACTCGCCGATCTCGTTCCGCTCCGCTGCACGTGCATGCCATTGAGGACCTGCGCTTCATCCGCGAAACGATGGAGAACGCGGCCTCCTTCACCGCCGTCCCGGGATGGGGCGGTGTGGCGATGGGGGCAACGGCCCTCGCGGCGGCGGTCCTCGCCCCCCGGCCCGGGAGCGGAAAGGCGTGGCTCGTTACCTGGTTGGTTGCGGCGCTGTGCGCCTTCGCCTTGGGAGCCCTGGCCATTTACTGGAAGGGGCGGCGCGCGGGCACACCGGTGCTCACCGAGCCCGGGCGCAAATTCGTGCTCAGCTTGTTTCCTCCCTTGTTGGCCGGCGGCATCCTTTCTTTTGTGCTTTACGGAGCGGGACTCACCCACCTGCTGCCCGGCGTCTGGCTGCTGCTTTACGGCGCCGGGGTGACGTCGGCCGGAGCCTTCTCCGCGCGCGTGGTTCCTGCGATGGGGCTGTGCTTTATGCTGGCCGGGGTTGCCGGCCTGTTTTGCCCGGCGGGTTGGGACAACGCGCTGATGGCCACCGGGTTCGGCGGACTGCATATTCTCTTCGGGACGATTATCGCCAGGAGGTACGGTGGCTAGATTCAACGCACTCGCTGGGCGCGGGCCGGCGGGGACGGGACAAATGGCTCGAGGTGCCGAGAGTGGACACCGGAAATCACCCGGGGGCGCCCCAGCGGAACTCGACCGCCTGATCCATGAGCGGATGCGTTTGGGGATTGTCAGCGCCCTGGCCGCGAATGAATCGCTCAGCTTCAACGATCTGAAGAAGCTGCTCATGACTACGGACGGCAACCTGAGCGTCCATGCGCGCAAACTCGAGGAAGCAAAATACCTCGCTTGCGAGAAGTACTTTGAAGGCCGGGTGCCGAAGACCGTGTACCGACTGACCGCGGCGGGGCGGCACGCGCTGGAGCGCTACCTGGATCAAATGGAAGTGCTGATTCACTCGATGCGGGCGCGGTAGCCGGCGGAATATTTTTTTGGCCTTATGCTTTACGTTGCAAAGTACATTGCGTGAGTGCGCGCGGACCGGGCCGGGCGGCAGAGTGCCGCAGGGTTTCTGGCGGAGACACCGCATGTCCAATGGCAAGGGAGACCACCGGTCAAGTCCCGAGCGTTCTGCCCTGCACGTCGCGATCATCATGGACGGCAGCGGACGCTGGGCCACTGCGCGCGGGCTTTCCCGCTCCGCAGGCCACCACGCAGGCCGTGCCGCCGTTCGCCGCGTGGTGGAAGCCGCGCCGCAATGCGGCATCCGCGTTCTGACCCTCTTCACCTTTTCTTCCGACAATTGGCGCCGCCCGGCTCCCGAGGTGGCCGAACTGCTGCGGATCTTCGAGGCCTTCTTCACCATGGATGCACCCGCCTTTCTCCGGCGCGGCATCCGGGTGAGCGCGGTGGGGCGTCGCGACCGCCTGCCGCTCTCCTTGCGGGAAGCTATCGAGAAGGTTGAGGCGGCGAGCCAACCCGGGCGCCCCCTGCATGTCCGCCTGGCCATTGATTACTCCGGGCGTGAGGCGATCGTCCGAGCGGCACACCAACTCCGTCAAACTCAGGACGCTTCCGCCGAAGTCTTCGCTCACCTGCTGGCTGAGGCAGAACACGCGGGTGAGCCGGTTCCCGATATTGACCTGCTGATTCGCACCGGCGGCGAGCAGCGCCTGAGCAATTGCCCGCTCTGGGAGATCGCTTACGCCGAGTTACTTTTCACCCCAGCTTTGTGGCCGGATTTCGGCGCTGCGGACCTCGAGGCGGCAGTTCAAGAGTTTCAGACGCGCGATCGCCGCTTCGGGCGAATCCCGGAGGTGGTGCATCCCTAGCCCGAGTTTCTCACCACGCTGGGACGGTTTTGGGGGGCTGCCGGAAGGGCGGGGCGTCACAGGCTGCGGAAAAACCCGTCGGCACTGTCATTCTGAGCGAAGCGAAGAATCTCTGCATTTGTAGAACCAGGCAAATGCGGAGATCCTTCGTCGCCTGCGGCTCCTCAGGATGACAGTGCCGACGGGTTTTTCCGCAGCCTGTGACGCCCCGCCGAAATTGCGGCTTCCGCCCACTGTTCGTCACGCGCTCCGCGGTCGCCGCGGCGACAGAGAGTGGTCGAGGCGGGGGCTGGTCGCTCGGGCCCGGCGAGCAAGTTATCGCTTCGATCCCTTGCTTGCAGGTTTGAGGTTCCACTTCTGCTCACAACACAGGCGCGAGCGTGGACCCGATGCCAAAGGAGTTCATCCCATGAGTGACCGAGCGAAGGTGGAAGTATCGGCCGTTGCCGCGGCGCTGGCGCTCGGAATTCTTGGTGACGCGCTCCTCCGGAGCTTTCCGTGGGGAGCAAATCTCGCGCTCTGGGTAGGGGTGCTCACGGGCGTCACCATTCTCTTGGGACGCTCCCGAAGCGAAGCTTTGGGGGGGGACGGACACTGGCTGCTCGTGCCGATCGCGGCTTTTTCCCTGGCTTTCCTGTGGCACGACTCGCCAGCTTTAAGGGCGCTTAACCTACTGGCACTGTTGACGGCTTTCTCTCTGCTGATGTTGCGGGCCCAGCGCGGCCGGTTGCGCTTGTCCAGTCTGGTGGAATATGCCCTGGGCAGCCTGATCGCGGGGGTCAATGCAGCGCTTGGGATGTTTCCCCTGCTGTTCGGGAATCCCGAATGGAAGAAGTCGCTTCAGGGCGGCGTATCCCGACGCGTCGCCGCGGTGTTGCGCGGGGTGGCCTTTTCCCTTCTACCTCTGCTGACTTTCGGCGCCCTCTTGATGGGAGCGGACGCGGTCTTCCAAAACCTCGTCCACCGCGTCCTGCATGTTGACTTCACCCACTTGGTGATTATCGCGGCCATTGCCTTCCCGGTCGGTGGGTACCTGCGCGGATTGCTGTTTGGGAAGGAGCTTGATTGGAGCTTGGAAAAACGCCTCGCGCCTCTTTCCCTGGGTACCCTTGAAATGGGAATCATGCTGGGTTTGCTGGACCTCCTTTTCCTGGCTTTCGTGGTTGTGCAGATTCGATATTTCTTTGGCGGCTCGGCGCTGGTCCAGGCCACCACGGGGCTGACTTATGCGGAGTATGCCCGGCGCGGCTTCTTCGAACTCGTGGCGGTGGCCGCCCTGGTGCTTCCCCTGCTGCTCCTCATCCACTGGCTCCTGCCGCGCGACGACGCCCAAGCTCAGCGCCGGTTTCGCGGGCTCGCGGGAGTCCAGATCGTCCTTCTCTTCCTCATCATGGCATCTGCCTTCCAGCGCCTGCGCCTGTACCAGGCGGAATATGGCCTGAGCGAGCAGCGCCTCTATCCGACGGCCTTCCTGGGCTGGCTCGCAGCGGTTTTTGTTTGGTTGGCACTCACGGTCTTGCGGGGACGCCGCGAGCGCTTCGCCTTCGGCGCCATGGTGGCAGGTTTTCTGCTCCTCGCGGTTCTGCAGGTGCTCAACCCTGACGCTCTGATCGCGAGGACCAACCTCGCGCGCGCCCACGCAGGCCGCAGCTTCGATGCCCGCTACGCTGCGAGCTTGAGCGCTGATGCGGTTCCGGAACTCGTGGCGGGTTTGCCGCTCTTGAACCCCCAGGACCGCTGCACCGTGGCGACACGTCTGCTCAAACACTGGTCACCTCCTGAGAATCCCGATTGGCGCTCCTGGAGCCAGGCGCGCTCCGGGGCGTGGGAGACTGTGCGCGAGAATGCTCCGGCCCTCCGTGCCGCCGCCTGTTCCGAACCCAAGCCCTGAAACCTCGCACGTGCCGCCGCGGCTGGGACACGCGGGGGTTGCCGTTCGCACCCGATTCGGATTAATCTCATAACTTATCCAATTGACGGGGGGGCTATTCATGACAACCGAACTGAAGGACAAGGTCGCCGTCGTCACCGGCGGAACACGTGGCATCGGTTACAGCATCGCGGAGGCATTGCTGGCCGAAGGGGCAAAGGTCTTCATCTGCGGACGCGATCAGAACCACCTGAAGCCNNCTGGTGCACGCGGCGGCCGATCGGTTCGGCGGCCTCGATATCCTGGTCAACAACGCGGGAGTGGGTGTCTTCAAGCCTGTTGACCAGCTCACGGTGGAAGAGTGGGACACCACGATCGCAACCAATCTTTCCGGGGTCTTCTATTGCTGCCACGAGGCCATTCCCCTCATGCGCCAGCGCGGCGGCGGATATATCTTCAACATCTCGAGTCTGGCTGGCGTTAATCCCATGCCCAGCGGTTCTGCCTACAACGCCTCCAAGTTCGGCGTGAACGGTTTCAGCGAGGCGATGATGCAGGATGTCCGCTACGACTCGATCCGCGTCAGCTACCTTATGCCAGGCAGCGTCGATACGGATTTCGCTGCAGCGCCCGGAGCCAAATCGCGCCAAGCCTGGAAGCTTACTGGCGAGGACGTCGCCAAAGCCGTAATTGATCTCTATAAGTACCCGGGGACTGCCCTGGCTAGCCGCATCGAGATGCGACCTTCCCAGCCCCCGCGAAAGAAATAGCGGACCCAGGCCGCGCGCATACCATCATTTATGGGACTGCCGAGGAGCTCCGGGGCCGCGCCTAAGGCTGGACAGCGGACACTGCATCGCCGGGCCTCGCGACGAACGGTTTCTTTCTCGATCGGGTGCCGGCAAGATCGAATTTTGCCCACAGGCCCCGGAGCATAGGCAGAGCCTGGCCATGATCAACACCTCCCCCACACCCCTGGCGTCCCCCAACTGCAAGCAGGCTCAGCGGCAAACGGCGAGGCGTGGATCACATCCGCCCGAGCGCACGTCGCATCAAATAAGGGAGCTTTCGCGGGCTCAAGACTTCTCGTTTTCTGGCCGATAGAGAAGGGGAGGACCTTGGCAGGCCCGCAAGAAATAGTCCGTAGGAGGCGACAATGGTTACAACGCCCCCGCTGCTTTTTCCCTGGAGCGAAATCTACAGCGTCAAGATTGGTATCGTTGACACGCAGCACAAGAATTTGGTGAACATTCTTAATGAGTTACATCAAGCCATGCTAGGGGCGCAGGGCAAAGATAAGCTCGGCCAAGTCCTTTTAAATCTCATCAAGTACTCTCAGGTCCATTTCGCGATGGAAGAGAAGCTCATGCAGTCGCACGGGTACACTGACTTTCCTGCGCACAAAGCGGAGCACGACCAGTTGGCCAGTACGGTCTTGGAATTCCAGCGCAAGTTCCTGTCGAATGAAGTCGGGCTGACCGTCGAGATGATGGACTTCTTAAAGGATTGGCTCAGCAAGCACATTTTGGATTCCGACAAGAAATATGGGCCGTTCCTGAACGCCAAGGGGGTGTTTTAGCCCGCCTCGACATCACCAAGCCTGGGCGGCTGTGGCGAGGTGTTTCGGCCTGCGCCCCGCACGGCACTCGACTTCTGGGTCGACAACTAATAGTTCATGAGCTCAAAGGGCATTCTTGTCCGAGTAAAGTCCCCAACCAACTTGCCGATGAAACCTGAAGAACGCATCGCGTAAGCATCTAATGGAGGCGTGGGATTCGCTTTGGGTACTACACCAAATGTCCTCTTTCCCTGGAGTAAAGAGTATCAAGTTGGCATCAGCTTTGTGGATATCCAGCACAAGCAGTTGGTAGATATTATTAACCGGTTATACCAAGGCATGGTCGCCGGCAAGGGAAGGCAAGAGGTGGGAAAAGCCCTGGAGGAACTCATCTTATACGCCAAGGCCCATTTTACTGCGGAGGAGAAAGTCCTCCAAAGCTGCGGATTCCCGGAATTCCCCGCCCTTCACGTTGAAAACGAGCGGCTGACGTACGCCATTCTGGAATTCCATCAGAAGCTCATGAGCAATCAGCTTGGGCTGACCGATAGCGTGATGGGCTTCCTCAAGGATTGGCTCGGGGAGCACATCCAGAATGTGGACACCAATTGTATACCGTTCCTGAAAGACAATGGCGTGATGTAGCCCTGGCGCCACGACCCGGAGCAAAGGCTCCCGGGCTGCGGCCGGAGGCGCCGCTCGCGATGACCAGCCCCGGCCCGGTAACCTGGATCGATTCCGGGGTCCAGCCCCGTAAACTCAGAGTCTTCTCACGGTTCGCCGCGAAACGTTCGATGGGCAGTTGCGCGCTACTCGAGCGGCACGTCCTTCAGCACGTCGTCCCAGTGGGCGACGGTCAGCTCCCAGCGCCGCTTCTCCTGCCGATCATGGTCTTCTTTGTCAGGGTAAAGCTCGCGGATAATCTGCGGTTCGCGTTGCGCCGCTTCTTCCAGGGCCGCCCAGTCGCGCCACACCATCACCACTTTGTAGTCCCAGGCCGGCGTCTCGGCATGGAAACGCCGCTCGTAGAGATTCTCGCTCTTGAGTAATCCATTCTTCATGTGTTGCTTCAGAATGGGGTTATGGTTCTTCTTGTAGAGCGCCAGCCATTCGGAGCCGCCGCCCGGCACCAATTTGTAGTAGTACTCGATCTTAACCGGTGCGCCGTCCGGCTGGGCTCCGGCGGGTATCGCGAGGGCCAGTAAGGGCGCCGCGGCAAAACTCAAGAACTCCAAGATTCGTTGCATCAGNNGGCATTCATGGTATCAGGAATCTTGGAGTTACACTGGGGAAAAACGCTGGCAGATGATTTCTTCGAGGCTAGCAGCGCCTTGCGGAGGGGTTCGCAGCTTTACCGGTGCAATTCCACCACGTCTTTATCCTCAAGCAGGTGGTCGCGATTCACCATGTGGCCCTCGAATTTTCCGTGTTCCCACACGCGGGCGTATTTAAGCTGCGCCAGGAAATCCTGGTGGACATGCGCGGCGAGGTCGATCAGGCGCGAACCCCGCTTGAGCACATAGGGCGCCGTGCGCTCCAGTTTCTTCCCGGGAGCCTTGGTGTAAACGCGGATGAGCTCGAGCATTTCGAACACCGCTTGGCGAAGCGGCTCCAGGCCCTCCCCCGTTTCGGCGGAGATTCGCGCCAGTGGGAACCGCGCCCCGTAGAGTTCACTCAGAATCTCCAGGTCCTCCTTTGCGCCGGGGGCGTCAAGCTTGTTCGCGACCAGCAGAGTCCGCTTCCGCAGCCAGCCGGGGGCGCTCGGCGGATCCTCCCGGCTGAGTTGCACTTTGGCGTTGGCGACTTGACCCAGCGTGGTCTCAAGATCCTCCAGCAGGTCCGGATCGCTCAGGTCAACGACCAGCAGGGTAGCGTCGGCGTTCCGAATGATCTGATAGATCCACGACTCAGGGAAATCCGGATGCACGGGCGGCAAGTCCACCAGTTGAACTTGCACATCTTCAAAGGGCATCATGCCCGGCAGCGGCGCCCGCGTGGTGAAAGGGTAATCGGCGACTTCCGGCATGGCGTGCGTGAGCCGTCGCACCAGCAGCGACTTGCCGCTGTTCGGGGGACCCACCAGGGCCACCTGCCCGGCGCCTTCCCTCTCGACGCGATGCATAGTGCCGGCGCGGCTGGTGGGCCGCCGGGCCTGCTCGGCGCGCAGCTTGGAGAGCCGCCGCTTGAGGTCGGCCTGCATCTTCTCCGTGCCCTTGTGCCGGGGAATCGTGGCCAGCATTTCTTCCAGCGCCTCGACCTTGTCCTCGTTGGTCTTGGCACTCTTGAAGCGTTGCTCGGCCTGGAGGTAAACGGGAGTGAGGTTCGCAGGCATGGCAATCACCGGCGAGGGAGCTTCTTATTATGCGCTGAACCGGGGCTTCGAACCAAGGGAGAGCTTGCCAGCTCAGCGTGACACTCTTCGCCAAGCGAGACTTTGTGTCTCTCGACGGTGCGACCCATGAGTGCCACAATTCACGTGGGCAGAAGTTGAGCTGCAATCATAGGTATTGAGGAGATGCTGCATGAGCACAACAGAGGACAATCTTAAAGAAGCGTTCGCGGGTGAAAGCCAGGCGAACCGCAAATACCTGGCGTTTGCCAAGAAGGCAGAGCAGGAAGGATACGCCAACGTGGCGCGGCTTTTCCGCACCGCGGCGGAAGCGGAGACGATCCACGCGCTGGGGCACCTGGGCGCGATGCAGGGCGTGGGCTCCACGGCGGAAAACTTGCGCGGTGCGGTCGAGGGCGAGACCTACGAATACACGCGCATGTACCCGCCCATGCTCGAGCAGGCCGTAGCAGAAGGCCACCCCGCCAGGCGCATGTTCGGTCTCGCGGCGAAGGCGGAAGCGGTCCACGCCAAGCTCTACGCGCGGGCGCTGGAGGCGGTGCAGCAGGGCAAGGATCTGAGTCAGGTTGACTTCTTCCTCTGCCCCGTGTGCGGGTACATTGAGTTCGACAAAGCGCCTGCCGCCTGCCCCATCTGCGGCAACCCAGGCGCGAATTTTGTGGAGGTGTAGGGCGGGCAGGTACGGGTGTCATATGCGAGACACGGGGGCTCCCAGGTGCAGTCATTCCCGCGAAAGCGGGAGTCTACTCCGCAAGCCATGGGAAATGCGCCGCCCACGGACTGGATTCCCGCTTTCGCGGGAATGACCATCGTTTCGAAAGGGATCCCATTCCAAACGACACCACTACCGGCTGGCAGGGAGCTCGCGCCCCCGGTCTGACCTCAAGTCTTCCGCGCGCTGCCGCTTTCCCTCCGGCTTACGGCAGGTGGAGTCAAAGCTCCGTTGGGGCCACTCATTCCGCCAGGTTTTGGGCCAGGTAATTTGCCAAGCCGATTTCTTTGATGAGGCCCAATTGGGTTTCCAGATAATCGGCGTGGTGCTCTTCGTCCTTCAGGTTCGCGCGCAGCAGCTCGGCGGAGCCATTGTCCCCGGCCTTGACGCAGGTGGCGGTTGCCTGGTTGTAACTCAGGATAGCCTCCTCCTCCCGCTTCAGGGCCTCCGCCAGTTGCGCCTCGACGTCTTTCGCGATGATGAGCTTGGGCATCGACTGCACGTCGGGGGTTCCCTCCAGAAAGAGGATGCGTGCCATTAACTTCCCGGCGTGCTTCATTTCTTCAATGGCCCGCTTCGAAGTGAGGGCCGCGAGCGGCTTGTAACCCCAATTCTCGCACATCTCGGCGTTCAGGATGTANNCTCCTTGAAATCGGCGGCGTGCGGCAATCGCAATGCCCCGCCTGGATATGAACGGCACGGACTACGAGGACCTTCGAGAACCGCCAGTATACACCTGAGACCTTCCTGCGGGAATACAGTGGTGGCATTGTTCTTGAAATCCGCGCGTCTTGATAGGCGGAACAGGAAGAGCTGCAAACGGCAAGAATCCGCCCGCGGTGGCGCAGGAGGCCGCGATTGTGGCACCGGCCTCCCGCCGGCGATGGAACGGTGAGAATGCACTCGCGGCAATTCAATTTCAGCAGCGTCGCCATTCGGAGTTGCGGCTACTTGCCCCACTGGGAAGCAAAAGGCGGAAGCTACTTCGCAACCCTCCGTTTGGCGGACTCGCTGCGCCAGAGTGCCATCGACACATTTGAATTTGTGCGCAGGGATATCACCAGAACCGCGCAATGGCCGTAACATATGGTATAACCCCTGCCAGGGAGGTTCCTCCATGGCCCCCGGTAGTGGTCCCGACCAAGCAGCCCAAGATCTCTTGCAGCTTGCCACGGAACGCTTCGGCGATCTGCGTCAAGCCGAAGCAAAGCTGGTCCTCGCCGCGCCTAAGGGCGAGTTCGCCAACTGCGGGCCGAGCGGCGATTTCAACGACCCCTCGAACGATCCCGCAAAGGCCGATGCGTGGGGCCCCGAGCGGCAGGTCCGCGCCGGGCTCATTCGCTGGCTTTGCACTGACCGCGAAGCCGCAAGCCGAGTTGACCCCAAGGGAATTCAGCTTATGGGTGCAAAGCTCACTGGCCCGTTGGAGCTTTCCTTCGCTTCCGTGCCTTTTCCTTTCCTGCTGAAGCTGTGCAGCCTGACGGAGGACAGCGATTTTACTTCCCTCTCCCTCCCCGCGCTTAGCCTAATGGGCAGTCGAATACGATCCATGGCCGCCGACGGCCTGGATGTAAAAGGCGACGTTTTTCTCGGCGGGGGCTTCCTTGCGGAAGGCGAAGTGCGGCTGCATGATGCCCAGATCGGCGGCAGCCTGAATTGCGGAGGTGGCACCTTCAGGAACCCGGGCAAGAACGCGCTAAACGCCGACCGCGCGAGTGTGAAAGGGAGCCTCTTTCTCCGCCATGGCTTCCACGCCGAGGGCGAAGTGCGGTTGCTCAACGCCCAAATCGGGGGCGACCTCAATTGTGGCGGTGGCACCTTCAAGAACCCCGGCGGTAAGGCTTTCGACGCCGACCGCGCGAGCGTGAAAGGGAGCCTCTTTCTCCGCCATGGCTTCCAGGCCGAGGGCGAAGTACGGTTGCTCAACGCCCAAATCGGGGGTGACCTCAACTGCGGCGGTGGCACGTTCAAAAACACTCCCCATAAGGACGTGCCCGGGAGCGGCAAGGCCCTGAATGCCGGCGGCGTCAATGTGATGCGTAATGTTCTTCTCAGCCGACAAACCGGTGAGAAAGGAAAGGAGTTCACTGCCGAGGGTGAAGTGCGCCTCCTGGGTGCGCAAATCGGAGGAGACCTCCTCTGTGCTGGTGGCAGGTTTAAAAACCCCCCGCAAAACGGTGTGCCCGAGAGCGGCACGGCGCTTTACGCCGACAGGGTCGACGTCAGGGGTAGCGTTTCTCTCCGGCAAGGGTTCACAGCTGAGGGCGAGGTGCGGCTGGCGGGCGCACAGATAGGAGGCGACCTCAACTGCAGAGGCGGCATGTTTAGCGCCCTAAATGGCCAAGGTACGAGAGTTGATCACCATCTCCTCCTGCGCGACGTGCGAGATGCAAAGAATGCAATAATCGACCTTAGGAACGCCTCCGCAGATGCCCTCTTCGACCACGAAGCGAGCTGGCCTGCCGAGGGAAACCTCTACCTCGATGGTTTTCGGTACGGGCGGGTTTCGTATGGTCCAAGGGAGGCGGAGGCTCGCCTCAAATGGCTCGCGCTTCAACGAGAGTTCACGCCTCAGCCTTACCGCCAGCTCGCCAAGGTACTGCGCGAATCAGGCGATGACCGGGGCGCGCGGCTAGTCCTCTATGAGATGGAAAAGCTCCGGCGGACTGAGCAATCCCGCATTTGGCGTAACCGTCTCCACAATGAAAAGTTGAGCCGGAGCAGCCTCGTGATGGGCTGGCCGCGATATGGGCTTGCGCGCGCGTGGGGTTCGGTGCTGCGATACACCATTGGCTACGGCTTCCGCTTGCAGTGCACTCTATATTGGCTGATCGGGCTAACGGTCCTGGGCACGCTGCTCTTCGGCTTTGGCTACATGGGTGGTTCGATGGCCCCGACCGAGCGCGAGGCTTACGCCTGCTTCGAAAAGCAGGGCTGGCCGCCGCGCCACTACCAGGCGTTCAATCCGTTCATTTATGCGCTGGAGAATTCCGTCCCGGTGTTGAAGCTCGGACAGGACAGCGCCTGGGCGCCGGACCCCGGTCCGCGTGAGCAGGAACGCGCCGGCGCGGTGAACTTCCCAACCTGGAAATGGCTCGTTCGGGTTCGTCCCCACGCGTGGGTCACGCCGTGGCTTTTGCGCTGCTACCGCTGGCTGCAAATCGTATCGGGATGGATGCTTGCCACCCTGTTCGTTGCCGGCGTCACAGGCGTAGTGCGGAAAGAGTAACTGCGCGTGGCGCACGCCGCGCGGGCCGGGCTTCTACGGCTGTGGCTTGGCATCCGCGTCGCTTGGGGCTCGGCTTGTAGGCTCTTTAGCAGGCATGTGGCACTGGCCGTCGAAGAAGCCGCCGGGGTCGACCAGCAGGCAGGGAGTGTAAATGTCGCCGAGCACGATGCCATGTTCCTTAATCTCCAGGCGTTCCGCGGCGTGAATCGTGCCTTTGACCTTACCGGTAACACTCACCACTTTGCAAAGGATGTCACCCTCGACTTCTCCCTGGTCGTGGACCACCAAGGCGCCCTGAGAGCTGATCTCACCCTTGAAGTGCGCGTTGATGCGAACCAGGCCGGCGGCGACCTTCATCTTGCCTTCCATTTCCACGCCGGGTTCGAGCCAGCCGACCCAGTCGTCGGGCAAGTCGGCTAGTTCTTGACGACGCGTGGTGGGTTTGCCCATGCCAAATGCCATCTCGCCCTCCCGCCGGCGTCGCGCCAGTGACGCCGATCCTGCTGAAGTGTAAGACCCTGCCACCCCGGCCCGGGTTCAAAGGCTGCGGAAAAACCCGTCGGGACTGTCATTCTGAGAAACCGCAGGCGACAAAGAATCTCGTATTGCCGTGAAAATGGGCGGAGCGAGATTCTTCGCTTCACTCAGAATGACAGCGAAGGACCCAGGATGACACCAGGGAAGCGTTTTTTCGCAGCCTGTCCAACCCTTGGACCCGCGCTATTCTAGCGCTTGACGATGAATTCGTATATCCGATTCAAATCTTCCACTGAATAGTAGCTGATTTCGATTTTCCCGCGCTTGTCATCGCCGCGGATTTTAACGCGCGTGCCGAGCGTACGTTCCATCTCGAGGACTGCCGCGCGCACGTTGGCGTCAAGCGTGGGCGCTGGGGGCGCGTCCGGCGGTTGGGCGGGCTCGCGGTTGCTCGCCGCCACCCGGTTTTCAACCTCGCGCACCGACCATCCGTTCTTTACAATCGCCAGGGCCACTTCGCCTTGCACTGACTCGGGGAGTCCGAGCACCGCCCGCGCATGGCCGGCGGTGAGTTTGCCCTGACTGATCAACTCCTGCACCTCCGGCGGCAGGCGCAGCAGGCGCAGCGTGTTGGTCACGGTGGAGCGATCGAGGCCGAGACGCGTCGCGATCTCCTCATGGCTGAGGCCGTGCTTCTGTTGGAGGACCTCGTAGCCGTGCGCCGCTTCGATGGGATTCAGGTCCTCGCGCAGCAGGTTTTCGGTCAGTGCCAGTTCCAATGCGTCGCGGTCGCCGAGTTCGCGCACCACGGCGGGAATCGCCGTGAGCCCCGCCAGGCGCGCCGCTCGCCAGCGCCGCTCACCCGCGATCAGTTGATAGCGCTCGTTCGACCGGCGCAGCAGCACCGGCTGCACGACACCGCTCGCGCGAATCGAATTCGCCAGCTCCTGGAGCTTGTCGGGAAGGAAAGCGCGGCGGGGCTGGAACGGGTTCGGATCGATCTGGTCGAGGGCCACCTCCTCAAGGCCGGCGGTGGCGGTTTCGACCGTGCGGAGCAGCGCGTTAAGGCCGCGCCCCAATGCCTTTCTGGTCATGATGGATGACCTCCTGCGCCAGCTCGAGATAGCTGGACGCGCCCTTGCACTCCGGGTCATAGAGAAAGATGGGCTTCCCGAAGCTAGGTGCCTCGGCTAGCCTTACGTTGCGCGGGATGACGGTTGAAAAAACCTGGTTGCCGAAGAAGTCGCGCAGGTCATCGCGCACCTGGTGCGAGAGGTTGGTGCGGTCGTCGTACATGGTCAGCAGAATGCCCTCCACCGCCAGCCGGGGGTTGTGGGAGCGGCGAATGCGGATGAGCGTGTCGAGCAGCTCCGAAACGCCTTCCAGCGCGAAGTATTCACACTGCACGGGAACAATTACCGAGTCGGCGGCGACCAACGCGTTGAGCGTAAGCAAGTCGAGCGCCGGGGGGCAATCCAGGAGGATGAAATTGAACTGGTCACGAAGGGGGCCCATCTTCTTGCGGAGCGCCTGCTCGCGCTCCGGCTGGTCTACCAGTTCAACCGGGGCACCCACCAAATTCTTCTCCGAGGGAATCAAGTGCAAACCCTCGATGCCGCAGGTCAGGACCACGTCCTGCATGGGGACGTCGTGCATTAGGGCATGGTAAATTGAGCGGCGCGCGGGATCCTTGGGAAAGCCCAGTCCGCCTGTCGTGTTGGCTTGGGGATCACAGTCGATGACCAGCGTCCACATGTCCTGTTTCGCCAGCGCCGCGCCTAAGTTGATGGCTGTGGTGGTCTTTCCGACTCCGCCTTTCTGATTAGCGATGGCGATGACTCTTCCCAAGTTCAATCTCGACAGTCAGAATTTTACGTAAATCTAACAGAGCCGGAAGATTTCCGCAAGCCCAGGGTGATGTTCCACGTGAAACATCACCCCACTGCGCGGGGCTGGATCGTAGAAACCGGCCACCGAATGAGCAAGGAACCGACTACTAGACCTGCGGGCCACTTCTTTCTTGGCGGAACTGCCAATCTCCTAGATGCGGCTCCGGGAGGTGGACCCAGGTCCCACGTGGGGTGTTCCTCTATCAAAGGAGGCACTGGATGTATAGTGGTCGGGGGGCGTGAAGCCAGGATGGAAATCCCCTCCAAGCCGATCTCTGGCAACTTGTTCATCTTCGCTCGCCATCAAATCCCCCTGACAACTTTGAAGCAGATTGGTGCTTCGCCATCGTCATGGTCACCTGACGTAATTAAGGGTAGCGCCGGTGAAGCTGTTTCGCCAATTCAACAGGAGAGAACCCGAATGAAAATAGCCGGAATCATGGTTCCACTGTTCCTGGTCTTAGCCATCCCGCTATGCGGGCAAGACCCTTACCCTAAGGGCGAAGTTTTCGGCGGCTATTCCTTTTCCCATCATGCAGGTGAGTCCACTACTAACAACCTGAACGGCTGGGGCGCCAGCGTCTCCGGCAATTTCACGAGGTATTTTGGCGCAACCGCGGATTTCTCCGGTGACTACGGATCTGAACCCTTTGTGCCAGCTTGCACGAGACCCGTGCCACCCGGTTGTCCGACGCAAACCCAGAATCTGGGCGCTTACCATTTCTTGGCCGGGCCGCGTTTCACTCTTCGAACTCACGGCGCCACACCCTTCGCCCACGCCCTCTTCGGGGTTGCCAATCTCCGCGAGGAGAAGTCGGGCACGCGGAGTGAATTCGCTATGGGCTTTGGCGGGGGGGTGGACGTCCCTCTTGGAAGGCATTTGGCCTATCGTCTTTTCCAGGCAGACTACATCCCTGCAAGGCGACCCAATGGCGTAAGCGGGTGGGACCACGACTTCCGCTTGGAGACAGGCATCGTCTTCACCTTTGGCAAGAAGTGAATTTGGGTTGCGGAAGGTAGGACTTGCGCGACCTTCGCTGGTGCGTGTTTGCCGACACGTTCGCGATCATACTCTTGTCATCGGCACTTTTCCAGTTAACTTTAACCTTTTCTGGACGGCTGAAAGGTGGGAGTCGAAGGCCGGTACTGGAAGCGGGGAATGCGGCTCTGGCGTGCTGTTCTTTGCGGCGACCCTTCCGCCCACCTTCGCCCGTCCCGGCCCGTGGTGCCCCTCGCAGGCGCGGAGCGCGGCCCCCGGTTGAGCCAGGGCCGCGCGGAACGCCTGGGGCGAAGCCCGCAGCGGGCGTGCTGGCGTGCCAGCCGTGCGGGCGTTAGCGTAGCGCGGGGCATGGCGGGCCGAGGGGCGCCGCGCGTTCTTGGCGCGGGGTGGCCCGCTTGCTTTGCCCGGCGCGTAGCTGCCCGCCCGGTTGGCCCGCCAGCTTGCCCGCGTGGGTTCGGCTTGGCTCGTCGTTTCAAAACGGGTCTGCTGCTGAGTGGTGGCCGCCCCTTGGCTGCGTTCTTTGCAGCCAACCCGCAGCAGCGGGCGCGCAAGCCCACGGCAGCCGCTTGCGTAGCGGAATGAGCAAGGGCAGCGCGGCCTAGCGCTGACCTGCGGAATGGAGCGGAGCGGCTGACCGGGGACGGCGGGGGCGCTTTGGGGATATGCGCGCCTAGCCTGCACAGCCGTTGCCAACCATGCGAGCGCCAGCGAGCAAGCCGGTTTCCCACGGCGTTGGTTGGCGGCGGATGTGCTGCTGCGCTTCCTTTTCCTTACCACAACGCTTCGCTGTACCCGCTTGGAACGTCGATGGCAAGTCGAACCCACAGCACTTGGCGGTGAGCGTCGCATTCCACTTGCAGCCAGCGTGCCAGCCTGCACTTGGGCTGGCGCGTTGGCTGCGCGTGTCACCACAGGGGATTTGGTTCGCGTGGGGCGCTTCGCCGTTGCACGGCGGAGCGGGCTTGCTCAGTCTTTCTCGAAGCTGACGTGGATGTCCGCGAGGGTTTCGGATGCGATTCCTGTCACGGTCGCGGTGATGAGGTCTCCGGCTGCGACTACGGCGGTATGCGCGGTGTCTGAGCAGGTGGTGGAAGTGCCTACGGTGCACGTGATCCCGGTCGATGCGCCACCTTTCAGGATGGTCACTACTCCGCTTGAGGCTCCGTGTCCTGCGGTTCCGGCTTTCACGTAGAGTTTTTGCAGCGTGCCAGCGCTCGTCATGGGTGCGCCGGTGGTGGCGGCGGTGACTCCGGCACACTCGAGAGCGTTTCCTCCGAAGGGGAAGATGTAATCGGTCTCGGCTGTGGAGAGGGCTCCGGCACAGTCGGCGGTGAATGTCTGCGCGCCATAGACTGTGACCGTGCCTTGGGTCTTGGTCATGGCGGTTACTGGCAGGCAATTTGTTATGCTGCCGCTGGCGGCGGTGCAGGTATAGAGCCACGCGGCGGCTTGGGCTGTTCCTGCTGTCGTCGTGATCGAGAGCGCGGCGCCGGTGCCGGTCCAGTAAATGTAATTGGTCGTGTTGTCGGTGGCGGTGACGGTGCCGCTGGTTATCGCCTGGGTTGCCGTGCTGCTCGCGTTCGCGAGCGTGCCGCTGCTATAGGTGAGCGTCAAGCCTGTGCTGTTCCACGTGAGGTAGGGCTGCGCGAATGCTGCGGAGAAAAGCGAGTAACTCGCCGCGTTCGTGTTGCTCGGTCCGGCTGAGCCTTGCGGGAAGGCTGGAAGGCAAAGCGCGGCGATCAGGGTGGCTACTGAGATGAGGCGTTTCATGGGTTGTTCCTTTCGGTTTGTGGGTATCGTATGTCCGGCGCTTTTTCTCCGGTTTCGTTCGGGTCGAGTTGGTCGTATTTGTGCTCTGCGGGATCGGCGGCGGGTTCGTGGCTTCCTTGTCTGTCCTGTTTTCGCTGGTGCTCGGCGGGGTCGAAGGGTGGCTCGCCTTGCCTTGCGCTGATGCTTTTGCCTTGCCCCTGCTTTAAGAGGGCAGGCGACGGGGGCTGGGTGAGCGTGGTGGGCGGGAAACGATTGCCCCCAGAGCCTGACCTCAAGGGGCGAGGCTCCGTGAAGGGGATGGTGCCGTGGTGTGTGCTTTGTGGCGTGAGGCTCATGGGATTAGTACCTGGCTGGTGCGCTCTGGAAGTCTGTCAGGCTGGCGGTGAGGTCGGGCTCGATCAGGATTATGTTCTCGGGGATGCGCTGTTCGAGGCGTGCGTGCTCAAGGCAGTATCCCCAGAGCATGGGGCGTCCGGAGTGGGATCTGGCTCCGGGTTCCACGGAGTAGGGGACAACGCGGTGGATGGTGACTCTGCCGTCCTTCACGTGGCGGTAGGTGATCGTCAAAACCTGCTGCGTGCTGATAGCGTCTGAGACCATCTGCTGTACTTCGTCTGCGGTCATGGCTGAATGGGCTCTATGCCGAAGATAGCCCGCATGGCGTTGGCGGCTTTCAGTCCAGCTTCGGGGTCGGCGGTGGCCTGGTTCTCTCCGAGCAATTGCTGCGCTGTCTTCCCTGCGTTCCGGGCTTTCTGCTTCTCGAGCTTGATTTTGTCTTTCTGAATCTTCACCCGGCGTAGGGCTATGAGTTGCGTACTGGTGAGGTCTGGCACACGTTCAAAGAGGATGGCTGCGGCTGCGGCGTCCAGTCCGGTTTCACTGATGACACTGGCGACTGCCGTGTATTTGTCTTTCTGCTCCTGTAGGCTGCTCTTCTGAGTGAGCCAGCGTTTGCTTCTGAATTTGTCGATGGTGGATCTGCTGACGTCTGCTCCTGGGTGTCGTTCTGCAATGGTGTGGGCTGTAGAGTCTGCTGATTTCCCTGCATCCAGGCAGGCTTTTGCAGTCAGTAGAATTCCTGGGTATTCTGCTTCCAGCTTCTCTAGCCGTGTCAGTACCTTACGCATGGTGGAAGGCTTTCACGGGCATTTGGCTGAGGCTCTTAGCTGCCTCCTGCTGCCCTTTGCTGCTGTTTCCCTTGCGGGTGGCCCGGCTGATCTGCCGGGCGTGGGTTAGTTGAAGCGCGGCTATGAGGTCCAGGAACGTGGCTGTGGCCGCGATCTGCGGGATGGTGTTGCCGTGCAGAGCGATGGGCAGATGGTTGACTGTCGTGCGGATCGCGTCGGCGATGCCTTCGAGGATCATCGCGGAGGACCGGAGGCGGTGTGGGAGTAGTGCGAGGGTTTCGTCCGGGGTCTCGTTCATTGTTGGTCCTGGTGGTGTGGGTCGAGTGGGGCGCGGAGTTCGTCGGCCAGGTTGGAGGCTTTGGCGGCGTTCTCGTGCAGCTCGTTTGTCAGCGTGCGGTAGTTCTGCCAGTGGTCTGAGCGCATGTCGGCTGGGCAGAGTTGCAAGAGCGTGCGGTGCGTTTCGTCGGCTATTTCGGTGAGTAGTTCGGCGGTCGATCTGAGGCGGGTGGAGAGTGCAGTCGGGGTGAGGGCGGTCATGTGATCGACTCCTTGAGCATTTGCTCGGTTTGCGCGTGGGCGGTGAGGATGTCCGCGATTTTCAGAGACAGCGGCTCGGGAGCGACACAGTAGGCTTCGGAGATGAGCATGGTCGCGGTTTCGAGGATTCTGGCGGCCGCGAGTAGTTTGGCGTTTGCCAGGTTGACGTGGAGTTGGTCGAGGGTGGGTAGCGGCGCCGCCTTGCTCGGTGTGGGTGTGCTTGGGTTGATGCTGGCCATGCCTTGGGCCTCCGGGTGGTTTGAAGCGGGCGGCTGTTCTCCCCTGGCCGCCCGCTTGGTTGCACAGCCCGCCATCTGGCCGTGCTCTGTGTCGGCGGGTCCAGCATACACCTTTCGCTTTCCTTTCGCACTGTATTTTACGCGTTGTTCTAGGCCACCCTCAGCAGCGCGGCGGCTGCTTCTGCCGGAGGCAGAGTGGCCGCCGTGCGCTGGATGTGGCTGAGCGTTTCGCGGTGCGTCGCGAGTTGGCTGAGTTCGGTTCTGATCATCGCGGCCACGGGCTGCGGGCTCGTGATGTACGCTTCCAGCAACAGCGCTTCGCATAGTGCGAGCGCGTTCCGGGCTTCAAGTATGCTCGTTTGTGCGTTCATAGGTTCGGCTCCTTCGGTGTTCGGCGTTGCTTCGGCCAGGTTATGTTGTGCATGGTGACTGAGGCTGTGCATGGGAGTTCGAGCGGTGTTCCGTCCTGACCTGGTCGCGGGGCGGAGTGCTGGGGCTCTTGGTGTGCGCGTTCGAGCGTGCATCTGTGGTTGCCGATAGTTGCTCTGCATTTTCTCATTGGTTGGTTTCCTCCTTGGGCGTGATCGTGATCTGGATGCGGTCGCCTGCGATGCTCTCGTTAAAGCTGAAACGCGCGGCTTCCTGGCTGCGCATGTTGTCGAGTATCGGCAGCAGTGCGCTGTGCAGATCGCGTATCGCGTTCTGCACCGCCTCACGGCGCCGTAGGATTTCCGCGCCTGGTCCGGGCATTCCGGGCAGGCGCGGGGTGGGTTCTTCCTTACTGGTTTTTGGTTTGCTCAAGTGTTCCTCCTTTTTTTGTGGTTCTGAGTCCGAAGGCTTTCCGGACGGTGTTTACGGCCGTAGTTTGGTCTTCGCCTTCTTCTGGTTTCTGGTCTTGGTCTGTGTGTTTCTCCTCTGCTTCCTGGTTTGTCTGCTCGTCGTGGCGGTCTAGCTGTGCGAGCGCTGCTAGGGTTATCTCTTCCATTCGGAGAACTGCGGCGCGTTTCTCCTCCATACTGGGGTGGACGTATCGGCTTGTCACTGATGGGAGGGTCGGGTCTGCGAAGGAGGTTAGGGCGTGGCCGAGTGCGTCGCGTACCACGTGCGGGTTTGGTGTGACTGCTGCGAGTCGGGTCGCAAAGGTATGGCGCAAGTCGTGGAATCTGAAATGGAATTGCACTCTGATCCAGAGCTTCTTCACAAAGTCGCTCCCTTTCTTCATGGGTTTTCCGCCGAAGGTGAAGAGCAGGGAATCGGGAGCAAGATGCGCGCAGTGGCGCGCAAGTTCTTCCGCCAGTCGATGGGTTAGCGGCAGGACGCGCGTTTTGCGTGTCTTCGTTCCCGGCCTCGCGTGCACGCTGAGCGTTTGCGCTATGAGGTCTATGTGGTTTCGGCGAAGTGCGTGGACTTCGGAGATCCGCAGTCCGGAGTCGAGGGCGATCATGATCTTTAGGCGGGTCCAGTTTCGGAGTTCCGGCCACAGTGCGCGTTCTTCTTGGTACGTGAGGACGTGCGCGGGTTTGCCGAGGGGTTGGCGGTCGTGGAGCTTTTGCGCGGGTGAGCTGATGATGTAGTGCTCCTGGGCGAGCCAGTGAAACCACCGCTTGAGGACTCCGGCCTCATAGGCTAGGGTTGTCGGTGCCACTTCGTTCTTTCGTTCAAGCATGAATTGATCGAGCAATTTGGGCGTGACGTGGGTGATGGCGGTGACTCCGGCGCGGAGGATGAACTGGTGCATTCGTTCGGCTTGATGGGTGCGGGTCGTGTCTGAGATTGGCTGGTGTGCGAGATACACGTCGCGGGCGTCGATGAGGGTCAGCGCTTCGCCTGCTGCGAAATTGTTGACTGCGTGCCGGGTCAGGTGCGTGGTCTCGCGGATGTTGCCGAGGATTACTAGCGCTGCTTCTTTTGCGCCAACTATCCTGCGGTGTCGCCTTCCGAATTCGTCTCTGTAGTCTACTCCCCAAGTTCCGTCTGCTGTGCAGTAGATGGCCACTGGTCTGGGTTCTCCTTTTCTTTTGTGATTGTGGACGGTCGGCGGTGGTGAGAGTGTCCATGAGTGGACGGTGCGACCAATCGTTTTGGGCAGTTTTTCACACGCTATCTGGTTGGTGGTTTTGTGGTTAGTGGTTGAGCGTCCAAAAGTCTGGTGCGGGAGGCGCCCCTGGACTCTCCGACTTTTGAGCGCGGAACCCAGGTTCAGCGGGCGGATACCATAAACCTCCCTGGACGCTGCTCCAGTCATCGCGGCAGGCATCAGCCGGGCAGGTCCGCGGAAGCGGGAAGCGGGTCATTTCAAACTGGAACACCATCCTGTTTGTGGAAGCAAACTTCGCGAAAGTGACAGGCGGATAGCCAGGGTGGCGATGTTTCACGTGAAACATACTGCTTGCGATGCCGGCAGTGGCGAAGTCCTCGTCACAGCCTCGGCCCTGGCTGCCAACACCGCCGGGGCCGACACCGGCGCCATGAGTGAAATACAGCGGCCCAGGTTCCCCCCATCGGAAAGAATATCGGCAGTTCGTGAGTTCTCTTTAATCAGGAATCTTCGGCACGGAAGGTTTCCCGCCCCGGCGGTGCAGCGTGGATTGGCTGGAGCCCCACCTTATGGCCGGTAAAGGCGCCGGTCCGGGACTGGCGCTCCAGCAGGGTTTGACGCCGCAACGTCTACTCTCCGCTTTCCGGGCAGGATCACACCGCTCCGGCTGAGGGGAATGGGCAGCGGATCTCCCCAGGCGACAACGCCTTCCCTGCTGGTAACCCCCACCCCCTGGTCGCGTGTCAACCACAAGAAAATGCTGCCGCCGGGCTCAAGACACTGTACAGCTTGGGGTACCAAGCGTTCCAGTCTTCCGACAGCCCGCGATGTGGCAGACTTGAAGGGCGCCGCCGGCTCCCTGTGAACAAACTCCTCCAGTCGCTCTGGGCGCACGGAGACTTGGCTGAAGCCACAGACGCGCGCCGCCTCCTTCAGGAAGACGCGTTTTTTAGCGACCGGTTCGAGCAGCGTGACCGCAAGCTCGGGAAACGGAATCTTCAGCGCCAAGCCCGGGAAGCCTGCGCCGCTGCCAATATCGACCAGCGAACCGCGCAACTCCTCATGTTGCGCAAGGAAAAGGCTTTCGCCGAAGTGCCGCACGATGCATTCCTCCGGGGTCCGAATTGCGGTCAGGTTGATCCTCTGGTTCCAGCGCAGCAGCAATTCCAGGTAAGTGATGATTTGACTCACCTGGCCTGAGGGAAGACTTAGGCCGAAGGGTTCCAGGAGCTGGCGGACGCGCGTTTCGCTGAGCACGGTGGAGGGAATTGTAGAGGCTTGCGACCGGCCGCGCAAGCAGGGAACTTCCTAAGCCGCGGGGCGAGTTGGCAGGAACGCGCGAGGGGCGGCATGCCTGCCCCAGCCTCGGGTGCCGGCCCCCCGGGTACCGCCTGCGCAGCCGCCCCGGCGCCTGGCCCGTCCAATCCCGGGCGGCCTTATTGCACATACATATATAGCCTACATATAGAATCTTGGACAGACACTCTGTCCTCCCGTGCCGTCCTTCCCGTGGCTGGAGACCCTTGCCGGGCGCGGCTGGCTTCTGCTACGATCCCTGCAAGTCAAATGGACCTGCAATTTCGAGGCATATAGTGATCGCCCCCTCCCGGGGTGCGGCTCTCCGCTGCCGGGGCGAGGCCGCTCTGCTGCAATCTTGTTCAAGCTCCGGCAGCGCAGGGGGTCGCCATGGTCAGTTGAGGGTCCGACTGACTCGGGCTCGGCGCCCGGCCCGAGCACGCGACTAAGATTTACCGACGACGGCTGCCCACTCGGCGCGGTTCCAACTTGCGATGAGAAATCTACACCTGGATGCGGTGCGGGGATATTGTCTGCTGGTCATGACGATTAATCACCTGCATGTCTACGGTTTGAATCGCGTCTCGCAGGACACCTTCGGCTTTTTTGGCGCGGCGGAAGGATTCATCTTCATTTCTGGCCTCGTCGCGGGCAGCTACTATTCCCGGCTGGCGGAGCGCAGTGGGGAGGCCGCGATGACGAAGCGCGCCCTGGGGAGGGCGCGGGATATCTATCTCACGCACATCGTCCTCTTGGCGCTAATGCTGGGGGGCGCGGTGCTGCTCCTGCCTCGTGATCCAGCCTCGACACACATGGTGGCAAACCATGACTGGGTCCATACCCCCCCCCCGCTGACGACTCTGCTGCTGGCAGCCACTTTGCTCGTCCAACCCACAAACTTCGACATTCTCCCTTTTTATGCCCTCATGATGCTGCTGGTTCCCCTGCTGGTGCGATCCTGGAAAGCGCACCGAGCGGGCTGGGTGCTGAGTCTCAGTGGCGGCCTGTGGTTGCTGAGCCAGCCGGGTGTGTCGGCTTCCCCGCACCTGCCGTCCTGGGTCGATCTTGGCACCTTTAGTTTTTTCGCCTGGCAATTCCTGTTCGTGTGCGGCCTCACCCTGGGATACCTCCACCGGAGCCAGGCGGCGGGTGCGTGGTTCACTTCAGCTCGCACCTGGGCGGTGGTTTTCCCCCTCTTCGGCCTGCTTTTCGTTATGCGCCACGCGCGCATTATTCTGGGCGCGGGGTTTGTCGACCTCCGGGCCGCGCATTCGTGGTGGGTCGCCAAGCAGACGCTGGGGCCCCTGCGCATCTGTGGCTTCGCGCTCTTTGCTTACCTGCTCGCGCAGGGATTCATTTGGTATGGCCCCCTCCTGGAAAAGACTTTGCTGCATCGCTATCTGCGCTTTCTGGGGCAACACTCCCTGCAGGTTTTTGCCTGGTCGATCATGGTCTGCTACGCCGTCCCTTATTCTTACCAACGGCTTGGAGTGGTGGGCTCGCGGAGCGCGCAAATCGCCCTGGCCCTGATCGGGGTAGCAAGTTTGGCCATTCCGGCACGGCTTCACGCCATCTACCGCGAGCGTTTAAGGGTGCCGGCTGCGCCGCCCCCGGTTGAGTTGCCGCACCGCGCCGCCTGAGGCCAGCCCTGAGCGGGTTGCCTGGTTGGGAGAGGTTGTCTCAAAACTCGGCGTCAGGCGCGAACCCTGGCCGCATGAAAGGGACTTGCGCTTTTGGCCGCGCTGGGTTTTCATAGGGGGCATGAAAAAGCATGCGCGCACCACCATCATCTTCCTCACACTCTTCGCCGCTTGCGCTGGGCTAGTTTGCGGTGTTGAAAGGGATCGCACCATGGGCAACTACCTTGTTTACATCGGCACGTACACGGGGCCCCAGAGCCAGGGCATTTACGTTTACAAGTTTGAAACGGGCTCGGGGAGGCTTACGCCGCTGGGGCTCGCGGTGGAATCGGCAAACCCCACCTTCCTGGTCGTCCATCCCAACCACCGGTTCGTATACGCGGTGAACGAAATCGGGAACTACGAGGGCCAGAAAACCGGCGGAGTCAGCGCCTACGCCCTGGACCGCAAGACGGGCAAGCTCACATTTCTAAACCAGGTTTCTTCCGGCGGCATTGACCCCTGCCACATTTCGCTCGACCGGACGGGCAAGTACGCGCTGGTGGCCAATTACACCAGCGGCAGCGTGGCCGCATTTCCCCTTCTTGCGGACGGGCGCCTGGGCAAAGCCTCGGCCTTCGTGCAACACGCGGGGCACGGCGTGAATCCCGAACGCCAGGAAGGCCCGCATGCGCATTCCATCAATCTCTCGCCCGACAACCGGTTCGCCATCGCGGCGGATTTGGGTTTGGATGAGCTGCTCGTTTATCGCTTTGACGCAACGCAGGGAACACTCGTCGCCAACAACCCGCCCTTCGTCAAAGTTCCCGCCGGCGCGGGACCGCGCCACTTCGCGTTTCATCCCAACGGCAAGTTCGCCTACACGATTGAGGAAATGGGCTCGAGCGTCACGGCCTTTTCCTATGACGCCGCGGGTGGAATACTGCACCCGCTCCAAACCCTCTCCACCCTGCCCAAGGATTTCAAGGGCCGCGACGACTCGGCAGAAGTGCAGGTACACCCGAGCGGCAAGTTCCTTTATGGCTCCAATCGCGGCCACGACAGCATCGCGGTGTTCGCCATTGATGCCGCCCAGGGCACGCTGACGCCGGTGGACTATGTCCCCACCCAAGGCAAGGAACCGCGCAACTTTGGCATCGATCCCACCGGGGCCTACCTGATCGCGGCCAATCAGAATTCCAACACCCTCGTGGTGTTTCGCATTGATGCGAAGACCGGCCGCCTGACGGCTACGGGGCAAGTGCTCGAACTCCAGGCCCCCGTCTGCGTGAAGTTCGTGCCTGTGGAATGAAGATGCTTGGGTCACGGGCTCCTCGGGTGATCAGCGGCTGGACCGAGAGGCCCGCCGCCCCGTCGGAGTCATTCCCGATAAGGACCATGAGGAAAGGTCCCGGCGTAGCGGGAAGTCATGCCAACCGCCGAAACCCCCAACCGGCCACGTGGCTAGCACACAGAGTCCGGGAGGAACACAGGTAGTGGGCCAGTTTCACACAAGCGAGACGCGATCGTTTTCATGATTGATGACCCAGCCGGACGCGACCCAGCACCCTCTCGGCCCTCCCCGCAGGGGAGGAACATCATTAGCCGTAGGTGAAACCTACGGAAAGGAAGCCCGGAAAATTAGGTTCCGGCCCTGAAGGGGCCGAACCGTTCGACCCCTTTAGGGTCGAGGGGATTCTTTTCCTTGCCGTTCTGATCCGTAGGTTTCACCTACGGCTAATGATGTGGTTCCCCTTCGGGGAACAAGGCTGAGGCCTGTCCGCTTCAAAATGAGTCACTACCAGAACACAATATCTCTTGCGCTTGGGCGGGTTTTCCGAGAAACTATTCTCTTATACGCTTCTCGCAAGATTAGGGCTTTTTCCTTTCTTATAGACTGAGTTCGACGCTGGAGTCGCTCGCCTGCGGCCTGCCTGTGCAGGCAGCGGGAAGCCTCTCCAAGAGCAGTGACCTACACACACTTACAGAGGGGCGCCGCAAGATAATGAAAGGCCCCTGGAAGGAGACCCTTGCATGCAAACGACAGAACACCCATCCTGGCTTCATCGTTATGCGACCTTCATTGCGCTCTGCACGTTTGTTCTCATCATCGCGGGCGCGCTCGTGACCGGCAATGACGCCGGCCTCTCGGTGCCCGACTGGCCCACTTCGTTCGGCAGTTTCCATATGCCGCGCATGGTGGGAGGGGTCAAGTTCGAGCACGGTCATCGCATGATTGCAGGCGCGGTCGGCATCCTCACTATTCTTTTGGTCATCGGGATCTGGGTTAAGGATTCGCGGCGCTGGGTTCGCTGGGTCGGCTTTGCGGCGGTGATGGCGGTGGTCGCACAGGCGCTCCTGGGCGGTATCACCGTGCTGTTTTTTCTGCCCGTGGCGATTTCCACCGCGCACGCCACCCTGGGGCAGATCTTCTTCTGCCTCACGGCCAGTCTGGCTTTCTTCACCCGCCCCAACTGGCGGTGGGACGAGGCCAAGCTGGACGACCCGTCTTCTCCCTCGCTGCAGCAGGTCACCGCAGTTATGACCGGGGCTATCCTGGTGCAATTGGCGCTGGGCGGCGCGTACCGCCACGCGGGCATGGGAGTCGTACCGCACATCGTGGGCGCTGCCGTGGTCACCCTGCTGGTGGCCTGGGCCGTGTCAAGAATCCTGACGCATTTTGCGCAGCAGCCTGCCTTGGCGCGGCCCGCGTTGCTGCTGGGTGGATTACTGATGGCGCAGATCGTCCTCGGCGTCGAATCTTACATGCTGAAGATGGCAGCGCGGGGCGCTCCGCAGCCTCTGCCGCCTGTGGTCGGCATCACGACGACGCATGTGGCGGTGGGCGCACTGACGCTGGTGACGAGTCTGTATCTCACCTACCAGACGCATCGCTTTCTGGCGCCTCGGAAAGAAGCAACGGAGATTGCTTCCGCGCCTCATCAAGCAACCACATGAAGCAGGAGAAGAACAATTCGCAATTCACGGCCGCAGCCCCTCGGCAGGCGGCGCGTCCCGCCTGGCTCGCTCACCTGGCCGATTACTGGACGCTGACCAAGCCGGAGGTCAACTTCCTGGTGCTGGTCAGCGCCTTGGTGGGATTTTACCTCGCCGCCCCTGGCGCCGTGCAGGGCTGGCTGCTGTTCCACACCCTGTTGGGAACGCTGCTCGTAGCCAGTGGCACCGGCACGCTCAATCAATATATCGAGCGCCGCACGGATGCCTGCATGCGCCGCACGGCGAACCGGCCGCTTCCGGCAGGCAGGCTCGCGCCCACCGCAGCCCTCTGGTTTGGAATCCTTATTTCCATCGCCGGCGGGGCGGAACTCTGGGTGGCCGCGAACCCGCTTACCAGCGGGCTGGCGCTCGCGACGCTCGTCACTTATCTCGCCCTCTACACTCCGCTCAAGCGACGGACGCCGCTTTGCACAGTGGTGGGCGCATTCCCGGGCGCCATGCCGCCCCTCATCGGCTGGGCCGCGGTCCGCAATGGCCTCAACGCCGAAGCCTGGGTGCTCTACGCCATCCTCTTCCTGTGGCAGTTTCCGCACCTGCTGGCGATTGCCTGGATGTATCGCGAGGATTACGCGCGCGCGGGTTTGCTCATGCTGCCGCGCGGCGATCACGACGGTCGTACCACCGGGCGGCAAATTCTGGGTTGCACGCTGGCGCTCCTGCCGGTGAGCCTGATTCCGGCTTTCACGGGCCAGGCGGGATGGCTCTACCTGGTGGGCGCAGGAATTCTGGGAGCGGGATTTCTGTATTACGGTGTGCGCATGGCGAGGACGCGCACCAATGCCCTTGCCCGGCAACTGCTTATGGCATCGATCACGTATTTGCCATTGGTGTTCGCGCTGTTGATGTTCGACCGGGCGAAGTAGGGCCGAACGGGCTTCGGCCCGCCGGAGGGGAGCGCCGCTCGCCCCTGCAATTCGATGGGCTCCGGGTAGTAGCCCGGCCTGACCAAACTCCAGGTCCCAGATGATCCCCTTTCTCCCCACCGTTGATGCCACGCTGAACGCAGCCAGCGCCCTGCTGCTGGCCGCCGGCTTCTTCTTCATTCGCCGCAGAAACGTTCCGGCGCACCGAGCCTGCATGCTCGCGGCGTTTGCCACGTCGGTTCTGTTCCTCTTCTGTTACCTGACCTACCACTACTTCCATGGCGTCACGCGCTTCCCAGGCCACGGCGCTGTCCGCAGCTTTTATCTCGCGCTGCTCGGCTCGCACACGGTTCTGGCCGTGGTGATCGTTCCCCTCGTCCTCACCACGCTCTATCGCGCTTGGCGACGGCGCTTTGACCTGCACCGCCACATCGCCCGCTGGACGTTGCCCATCTGGCTCTACGTTTCCGTCACCGGCGTGGTGGTGTACTGGATGCTGTACCACCTCAAAACCAGCTAAAGGTTAAAGGCAGAAAGCAGGGGCAGTAAGCCGCGCAGTGAGTCGTGGTGCGGTCGGATCGTTTTGCCGATCCCGTTACAAGTCGTCTTTCGGTAGCAGGTCAGTTCGCTGTAGCGGCGCTCTATGAGCGCCGGAATCTATTGAATCANNATAGACCGCCGCTACAAGAAACCGGAGTGACCCACTCCCCGTCTTTCAACAGCCTTCGAGAGTGGGTATATACTTGTTGTCATGGAGAGAATAAAAATTGAGCAGCACAGTTTCATGGGGATCCTCTGGTTCGGGGCATGGCTTTTCACCATCGGGTTTCTACACCTGACCTTCTGGAAGGGTGTCCTCGCGATGGCGTTGTGGCCGTACTACCTGGGTGCGACGTTCAGCTCGCTGCTGCACTAAACTGAATCGGCCATTCCCTGCGAATGCGGAATAAGACGCCTGTCATGGTGACAGGCTTACATAACCCCGGTGAAGGTTCCTCCGCCTCCGACCCTCAACCCCCCGCCGCCTTCAGCGGACAGATCACGTGCTATAAAAACCGGACAACTTGACAAGCTAACAACACATCGGCCCTTTCCAACTTGAACCCATCCGGGCCCTGTGCTAGCCTTGTTGCGCTTGTATTACAGTTCAGGAGGTGAACGCCCATGAGCACTCCTACCGCGGCCATCCGGGAGCAGTTGATGACCGGCAACGAGCACTACCAACGCCTCCGCGAAGAACACGCCCTTTACGCTTCCAAGCTTGATCAACTTGCCGCCAAGAACCACCTCTCCGAAGAGGAGCAGGTGGAAGAGGTGCGTTTGAAAAAGCTGAAGCTGCGGGTGAAGGACCAGATGGAGTTGCTGGTCCGGCAAACCCAAACCGTGCACTAGGTCCCGCGGCGTTGTTGAGGGGACGATAATACGGGTCAGACGGCCTGAGGGCATCAGCGGGCACCTGCCAAGTGTGGGAAAGGGCGGCTCAGGCGCGCCACCGGGAGGCGCAGGGCTGGCGCGCAACGCTTCATGGTCAAGGATGGCTACTGGTACGGTTTGCCGTTGGTGTTGACGGCTGGTGGCCTGATGGGCTTCTGGCTGAGGGAGCGGAGTACCTTCCTTCTGCTGCTCGCAATCTTCTTTGTCATTCTTGCCTTCCTGGTCCTCAACTTCTTCCGTGATCCCGAGCGTCCCATCCCGTCGGATCCACACGCCATTGTTTCGCCCGCGGA
>PMYF01000284.1 GCA_003171295.1 Acidobacteriota bacterium
ACATCCACCCCAAAAACAAGCAGGCGGTTGGCTACCGCCTCGCCCTGGCCGCAGAGGCGATTGCCTACGGACGCGACGTGATTTATTCCGGACCGATCTACGAGTCAATGACCGTCGAAGGCGACAAAATCCGCGTGTACTTCAAGGACGTTTACGGTGGCCTGGAAGCAAAGAACTGGCCGTCGCCGAACGTAACGGGTTTTGAAATTGCCGGGGACGATCACAAGTTCGTCGGCGCCCAAGCCAAAATTGATGGTGACACGATTCTTGTCAGCAGCGGTCGAGTGGCACACCCGGTGGCGGTAAGGTATGCGTGGGCAATGAACCCGTGGTGCAATCTTTACAACCGCATGGGATTGCCGGCGTCACCCTTCCGCACCGATAATTGGGAGGAATGAACCGCCGGAGCGATGAACGCGAAGGCTTTGTGAAAGTTCAAGGATCGTGTCGTAAGTGGTGCAGGGTTGTTGTCGCAAATTGATTGTGGTGCAGGGTTGTTGTCGCACGGTGGGCCTAAAGACACCAACGCGCCAGCGTTAAAATGCTGGTGCACTAGTCTTTCACGTCTGCTTTGGCCCACTCGTAAGGGCGTTATACGCCGTCAAGCGGACCTGGCCAGACGACCTGCCAAGCTGATTCAGGACATTCGCCATCGCCCTGCCAGCGTCATCCCACGAACCAACCATCGGGCTATAGTTATTCAGGATGATGGTAGGCCCGCCGCCCGGCTCCGACCTTCCGCCGCCACCGCCGCCCGATGAGTCGCCTCCCGCGCCATCTCGAAAACGTGCTCCGCCGTCGAGATTTCTTTCAGGCTGTCCGCGTCATTCATGGAATAACCTTTTTGGAAATAGCTGGCTTGCGTCCAGAGGCCGCCAGACGCGCACTCAATGAAAAGCGGGGCTGTACCATTGCCCTTTAGGAGGTCCGGCGCATGATCCGGTTCCCTGCGAAGCACAGGGGTTGAAAGCATTGGTGCAGCCCCATCCCAACCAACCATTGGGAACTGGTAAGAAACTTCGCCCAGGGCTACGCCACGGCGTTCTTGAACACGTAGGCGGCGCCCGGCACAGTGAGCTTGACGCAGTAATACGTCTGATATTCGATCATGTCGCCCGAGCGCTCTTCCACTCGGTAGCGCTTCACCAGCATTCCGCCGTTTTGCGGCACGTCATAAAGCCAGCGGAACGTGGTTCCGAGGGAGACCTGCATCGGCCCCTGTTGTTGCGGCACATAGGCCAAAATCGCATTCTTGCCCCAGATGTAGCTTAGGCTGTGGGCAATGCCCTGTTTCGTGGTGTCATAGAGGGACTTGGCCACGACAAAATTCTCAACATTGAAAAGCCCGGCTAATTGCTGGTCGGAGGGATAGCCGAGAGGTAGCGCCGTGCTTTTGAAGCGGTCAAGGATAATGGGATGCTGCTTCAGTTGTTGATGCACGAGAAAGCTGACGAACAGCGTGTTCGGCTCTTTTGTGCAGCCCAACAGGATAGTGGAGCGCTGTGCCTCAATGGCCGCGATCGGGTCGGAGTTCTGGAAATCACTCCATTGAGCATTTGGAGTCCCGGAAAGGTCAATGTTGGGAATCACGGCAGAGCCCATAATCGCGTTGTAAATCGCGATTTCCCGCTGCTTATCGATGATGTCAGCCAAGGTCTCAGTCGTGAAAACCTCGGGGCCGACAGACAATTCCCACTGCGCTCGCAGTTCGTCGGCGATAAGCTGCTTCTGGGCTTTGCCGTCGCAGTAGTATTCATCGTTCGACATGCGCCAAGCGGGCATTTCGTTGGCTTCCGTACCCGGCGCGCGCTCCGTGTTGTACGCCTTGAAGCGCTCGAATCCGAAAACGGGGTAGCGGTTATTCTGCTTCGCGACAGGAAAATCAGGAAAGAGCCGGGGGCCAACAAACTCCTGATTGCGATATACGATGGAGTAGTTGGTCAAAAATTGATCGAGGTGTGCTTGAGAAACTTCGGACATGGGAAACCTTCATTGACGCGCGGAGCATGGTAGTCACTTTGGGAAAGCGATTCCAAACCCGGCGCGGGCCGCAGAAAGCGAAAAAACGGGGGAGTCGGACCAGGACTCCCCCAACCGCATCTGTGACCAACAGAAACCCTTGTTGACTATTCATAAAACTATCTCACCAAAAAACCGCTTACAGGAAACGAGTCATCCTGGCTTATTGCCGGGCGCACGCTCGCTTCCATTTCCTCGGGAGTCGGCAGGGCCTTCGGGGCATCCTCAGAGGGCAGCATCTTGGCCCTTTCCGCCGACAGGTACACACAATCACCGGGCCGATAGACGCCCGAATCAGCCAATGTTTCGGGAAGAACCGCGCCCTTGCTGCCTATCGTGTACGGCTCCTTTTCGCCCTCCTGGCCCAAAAAATGTTCCAGCCAAGCGTGGCTTTCGGCGAGCAACTCAGCCGGGAGAGCCTGTTCAAGCGCCGTGAATCGCTCCAAATCAAAATCGGCAGTGGCGGCAAAATCGATCATGGGCGCAATTTCCAGCATCTTGGAGCTGAGCGCGGACCGCTCCTGTAGAGCCCTCCACAGTTTTTGAAGCCCAGAATCCACCGCCGCGTCTTGCGTGTACCGTTCGACGGCAAGCGCGGCGAGGGCAGCTTGATGCTTTGCGCGCTGCGCTGCCTGTGCGGCGCTGGGAGTCAAGGCGTCGATTTCCGCNNACCGGAGAGTGTGCCGCTGAGGGCTTGCTGGATGGCAAAACTACCGCCCGCAGCTGTCACGGTCTGAGTCCTGGCCTTTTCCTTGCCCTCTGTGATGCGCCTTTCGGAGAAAGCTATCAGCTTGCGGACTTTCTCGCGAGCGCCCTCAAGCTCCGATTGCTTTAGCCAGGAGCGCTGGCTGCGCGGGCTCCATATGCTTTTTTTTCCAGCCTGTTTTCCGCGTGCCTTCATTTGCTCACGTCCATGCGGTAGGATTTCAAGAGGTCGGTGTTTCCCTTCACCGCCAGGTCAATCGCGCGCCGGTGCGCTTCAAGCTCGCTCAGTCCGGCATTCCTCGAAAGCAGTTCCTTCTTTTTTTCCTCGACAAGCTGGGCCAGCCGCTCGCGAGAGCCGTTTCCATTCGCCATTGAATTATCTCTCCCTTTCCAGCCGTACAGTTCGACGGCTCACATAGCGCACCAGAGCTTTATGAGAATATAAAATCCGGCCCTTGCAGGGGCCTCCAACGCGGATGAAATCAGGCCCGCAATGCGCCCGGTTGCGCCAGTATTTTAGCGTGTTTTTGCTAACCCCGAACATCAATGCTACCTCAGCAGGTTTCAAAAGGCGATCATCCCCGAGCCTTTCATCGAAAGCCTGGACGCGCGAAAAGTCGGGGGTGCGCTTCATTGGGTTCTACCCTTTGGCCTTCATCGCGGCTAGTTCATGTCTCAGCCTCACAAAGAGGCTGCTTACAGTCTCCACCAAGTCGTTAACATCGTCCGTCCGGGCCGCTGACCTCGCGGCCTGCTCCAAAATTTGCACAACCCGAGCGCTACACTTGGCGTATCCCGCATTCCATTGAATGATACTGAACCTGGGCGAAAGTTCGCCGCACTCCGCTAAAATCTTCTCCTTAAGAATTGGAAACAGAGGCCAATTTCCCTGTTCGACCATAGATGATAACTCATCCAGAAACGCGTTTACCTTTGCAGTTAACGCTTCAAACATCTCCTTCTCGGTTTCTACTACGTCTTTTACTGCCCTGCTGTGTCGTTTCTGAGAAGCCAAAAATCGCTTGGTTTGGCGCCTCTGACCCTCAGCCGCCCTTCCAGCCCTCACTTCGCGCCCAAACCAGATGTCTTCGAGGGCTGCGATCTGGGAGAAGATCTCCTTAGCCTTAAGCGAAAACTCGCCATTAGTCAGAATCTCCCTTGCTGCTTCCAACTCGCCATAAAAATGCTTACGGACCTCCGCAGGATCGTGGTCAGCCCACTCTAAATAGACCTTGGCGCTGAGACGCCCCGCAGCCGCGTCCCGTTCAATTGCTTCCAGGTGCTCAAGAGCCCCGCTCCTTTTGGTTTTGTCTTCCAAGCTGACCTTCCCGGCCTGCTCCCGCTCAAAGAAGAAACTCGCAGAATCTAGAGATTTCTCCCTGGCAAGCCTATGAAGGGCGGCATAATTTTCCACATCGGGCTCGCGCGTGGCCGTTTCCCAACGTGCGACTGTTACCCTGGCCTTTCCTAATTTCTTGGCAAACTTTGCCTGGGTGAATTTACAGGCCTTTCTGGTCTCGCGTATTTTCAAAGCGTACTCGGGAAGCTGTTTATTGCCGCTCTCAGATGTTGTAACCATAATGTCTCCAAACTGGATATTCCACCAAAGCCTTGCCAGTTGTCAAGTATATTCAGATTTCGCTTGACAGAAAATTGTAACCAGTGTAGTTTGGTTGTGGTTACGCTAGGAGATTAGATGTTGCCGACAGCAGTAAAGCCCACCGCAGTCGAAAGCGCCTGGATCACCCCTGCTCAAGTGATGGCCTTCGAGGGCATCTCGCGGATGGAAGTCTATCGGCGGATGGAGCCGGGCGACCCGCACCTTTTGCTTTGGAAAGACCGTGAAGACGGTAAGCCTGGACGGTTAATCAATCCCCGCTCTATGAGCCCCGATGCGCAAGACCGCTGGCGGCAAGACGTGCTTCGAAACGCGGAGAAGCCTAAGGCCGAGGCCGCCCAACTCGACCTCTTGCCCACCGACGAAGTTGACCGTCAGATTGAAGCCCTCATGCTGCCCGAGTCAGAGCGCAATGTTGTTTTGCGGCGATTCCGCATCGTCAACGTCTGCCTGAATCACAACTGGAAAGCTGCGGGCTACGCTTCCAAGGGTGATTTCCTCTCGGCGCTCGCCGAGCGCAATCAAACCTCGCAACGCTCTATCGAGCGGTGGGTAATGGCATGGAGACAGTGCGAAAACCTGCTGGACTTGGCCGCCGAACGGCATGGCCCCAGGCCTGGCACAGGGGCGATTCTTACTGCGGACATGCGCGCCCATCTCACCGATTGTTATCGAATTAAGAAATTGATGCTTCGGCAATGCTACCGCTCACTTGTTAACTACCTTGAAACCAAACAGAATTCGCCCGGTTGCCGCGTCGATCATCTCTATTCGATTCCCAGCCGGACCACGGTAGAGCGTTTCATCCGCTCGCTGAGTCCGATTGACCATGCCGCACGGCAGGGCGCGGACCCGTTAAAGGCCGCCTGTGGCCACATTGACCGCACCTATCGTGATGCGCATTCGCTTGACCGCGTGGACGTGGATGAATGGATTGTGGATGTTTTTGCTTTCGATCCCCGCCATGCTTCACGGGTGGGCCGCTACTACGCGCTGACTTTTCTGGATGAGCGATCACGGTACCCGCTGGTATGGTCACTTGTCGAGCATCCCAATGAGCAGGATGAAATCGACTTGCTCTGCCGCTTAATTCGCGAATTCGGCGTGCCCGGCCTCATCAACTCAGACCGTGGCCGCTTCCGTGGCCGCACATTTGGCGGACGATTCTTGAATCGAGACCGCGCCGAAATGTATCAGGAGCGCGATGGAATCCTTGACCGGATCGGCATCAAGCGCAATTTGCCTCGCGAGCATAACCCGCGCGGCTCGCGCCTGGAGCGCTTTCATTTAGAGCTTGCGAATTGGGCGCGCACGGTGCCCGGCTGGTGCGGAAGCGACACCAAACAGAAGCGCATGACCGGCGTAGACGCGCGTGTTGCCCTTCACAAGCAATGGATTCGCACGAGCCAGGGCGAGCCCCCGCTGCTTTCCCGCGACCAACTCTTAGAG
>PMYF01000914.1:0-12811 GCA_003171295.1 Acidobacteriota bacterium
ACGCGAGGTCGAGAAATGCGGAGGTTATTCCTTCGTTTCGCCCACGGTCGTGGGCAGCGGCTCGGCAAGTTCGCGACTATTCACCCAGGACTTGAACAACGTAGGTCCGCTCGAGGGGGCCGTCGTATTCCATGAAGTAGATGGTTTGGCGGGAGCCCCGCACGACTTTCCCATTCTCGATTGCAAAGAAGCAGTTGATCCCGCCCAGCAAGCTCTTCAAATGCGCGTCGGCGTTGAAGCCGAGCCTGCCGTCGAAGTCCAGATAACGCCGGTGGTGGTAATCCTGGTCCTCCGGGAAGAGGCGCGAGAAGTGGGTGAGGATGTCTTCCTCAAGGCAGGGGATGCCTTCGGTGACCAGCAGGCCGGAAGAGGTGTGCAGGGTCATCACATTGACCAGGCCATTCTTGACACCGCTGTTCGTCACAACCGCATCGATCTGGGCCGTGATGTCGATGGCTTCTTCGGACTTCCGGCTTTGAACCTTTACGCGCTCAAGTTTGATGATCATGGTGGGTCGCCGATCTGGGAATTCCGGGCGGACCTTACGATCCCGCCGGAGTCTCTCCTAACAACCGCAGGGCATTGTCGCGCAGAATTTTCTTCAGGCACCCTTCCGTCAGTGCCAGGCTGCGCAGCGCGTGGACCATGTTCTTGATCTCCACGCGCGGATAGTTTGAGCCGAACACCACCTGGTTGCGCAGGCTGCGCTCGATGAGGGTGGTGGGAATCTGCCGGCTGAACACGAACTGGTAAAACTCCTTGGGGCTGTCGTAATACAGGCAGGAAGTATCCAGGAAAACGTTCGGATACTTTAGCGCCAGCGCCGTGGCTTCCCACACCCAGGGCCAGCCCCAGTGCGCGAGGACGAAATTGAGTTTGGGAAAGCGCCGAATCGCGGGCTCGTGCTGGATGGGATGTCCGCGCTCGAGGGGCGTTTCCGGGGCCCAGCTCATGCCGGTGTGAAGCAGCACCGGAAGGCCGAGGGAATCCGCAGCCTCGTACACGGTGAAGACACGGGGGTCGCGGGGGTCGAAGTCCTGCAAGGCCGGGTCGAGCTTGAGCCCGCGCAAGCCGAGCTTCTGGACCGCCGCTTCGAGGATGTGAGCCGCGTCCGCTTCCAGCGGATCGACACTGGCGAAGCCGATGAACCGCTTGCTCATGCCGCACAACTCCGCCACCTGCTCGTTCGAACTCACGGCGTCCTGCCGCGCGCGGGCGCAGGCGATGGGCAGCAGCACGGCACGCTCGATGCCCGCCACGTCCATTTGCAAGAAGAAGGTCTCCAGGGGTTGGAAGTTGTTCCCGATCATGAAAACTTCCCGGGCCGCGCGCGCGTAGCGGGGATATTTCTGCGCGAGTTCCTGGATCAACAAGGGATGAGTATGGAANNGCTTCCTTCCCGTCCTACGAGTGGTGATCGTTCAAGATAACGGCGCGCGAAAGGTTGCGCGGCCGGTCCGGGTCGAAGCCCTTCTTCAAGCCCGTATACAATCCCAGGAACTGCCCGGTGATGATGTAGGCTGCCAGACGGGCATATTCCGGAACGTCCAGTTGGAGTTCCACCAGGAAGTCCGCGGCGCGACGCGCCGCTGCGTCTGCCTGGTTGGCGATGACCAGGGTTGTCGCGCCCAGGCCCTTTACTTCCTCCAACACCTCGCACTCCGCTTCATAACCACTCTCGGAGAGGAGGAAGGTGACCAGGGTTTCCGGTCCCACGATGGACTTGGGCCCGTGGCGAAACTCCAGGGTGTGGAAGCACTGGCCATATGAACACGACATCTCGGTCACTTTCAGCATACCCTCGTTGGCGATCCCGAAGAAGGGTCCCTGGCCCAGATAGACGTAGTCCGCGAAGGTGTGGGTTCCCACGAACTGCTCGACGCGCCCCGCCAATTCCTCCATCTGCGGCGCCATGAGGGCGGGCAGGCGGCGCAGGCCTGCGGCAAAGTCCTTCTGCTTCGCCTGCTCGGCGGCGAGGGCCTGGAGACCCAGCAGCATGGACGTAAAGGAGCGCGTCATGACGGTGCTCTGCTCGTCCGCCGGCAACTGGTAAATCGTCAGAGTGGAAATCTCCTCCAGTTTTTGGTGGGTCGTGCAACTGATGGCTATGGTCCGGATGTTGCGCTGCGCTTCCAGCAGTTCCGCAACCCTCAGGGCCTCCGAGGTGTGTCCGGATCGCGATATCACGACCGGCTGGCAGGGCCGGCGCTCACTGAGCACCAGGTCCGGAAAGAGCAGGAGTTCCGACGCCGGCACCGCCCGCGCGGGCTGTCCGGTCACGGCAGTCCAGGTGGCCGCCGCCCCCAGCGCCACGTAATAGCTCGAACCGCAGCCGATGAATACCCAATCGACGGGGGGAGCCCAGCGTTTGCCTACCTGCTGCAATTGTCCGTTCGCATCGAGTGCCTTGAAGCAATCTCCCCAACAGCGAGGTTGCGAAAGAATTTCACTGCGCGTGTGGGCTCCGCCGGTTGATGATTCCACCTTGGCTCTCCTTTGATTCAGTATTTTAGGCGGCCTGGCGCCTGACGAGTTACGCCAGCGTGACTTCTATTCCGGCGTCCGCCAACGCCTTGAGATCGGATTTGGAAATGCGGGTATCTGTGACAGCCTGCTGCATGGAAGAGGTCGGCGCGATCAAGCTGAGGCTGCGGCGGCCGAACTTGCTGGAGTCGCAGACCGCCACCACGCGCTTGGCAATTTCCATCATGACGCGGTTGACGCTCGCCTCCAGCAGGTTCGGAGTCGTCAAGCCGAAGTGCACGTCAAACCCATCGACTCCCAGAAAGCAGATGTCGGCGCTCAAGCGGTGTAGCGTTTCCTCCGCCAGCGGACCCACCAGCGAAAACGAGTTCTCCCTCAGGGTTCCGCCCGTCAGGATCACTTCGATGGCCGTCCCGGCCAGCTCCGCGGCAATGTTTACCGCGTTGGTGATTACCGTAAGATGGCGGAAATCCCGCAGGTTCCGCGCCAGGGCGGTCGTAGTCGTCCCGGAATCGAGGACGATCGACTCACCTTCCCGCACCAGACGAGCGGCCGCAGCGCCAATCAGTTGTTTTTCCTTGCGATGCAGCTTTTCTTTCTCGCGCAAGCTGGGATCAAGCAGAGCCCCCGTGGGGATGGGCAGCGCCCCACCGTGCGTCCGGTACACCAGCCCTCGGCTGTGCAGGATTTCCAAATCTTTGCGGATCGTGACCTGAGAGGTCTCGAACCGCGGCCCCAGCTCCTTCACCAGCACCCGGCCCTCGTGCGTGAGCAACTCCAGGATAGCGCGACGTCTTTCTTCATTGAGCACGTGAGTGATCGAAGCGCCGGATTTGCACCCGCGCTCGCCTCCGAACTGTTACTTTCTCTTCCTTTTCAATATGTTTACTTTCGACTCACTTAGTTCACTTTGCCACAAATGATCAAACAACACAAGGTCCATTTGCCGTTTCTGCCGAGTGAGAATAGACTGGTCCATTCCCGGGAGCCCGGCTGCGAGGTATGCCCAGGCCCGGGGGCCGTCGGCCGGAAAGGATGCGTTCAGTTTATGGTTCAGGGGTTTCGAAAGACAGTGCCGTGGGTTTCACCCCCAGGATTCAGGATTTCGATGCCCCTCGGGTGGCTGGCGGTCCTGGCCGTGGTCATGCTTGCAGGGCGTGTCCTCACAGCCCAGGAGCAGACCGAACCCATCGATGACATCACCGGCAAATACCATTTCCTGTCCGCCGACGACACCCTGGCGATCCTCGACGAGGAGGGGAAGCTGAAGGGTTATATCGATATTCTTCAGACCGAAGAGGAGTCCGACGACATCCTCAGCTACAACATCATCGCCGGGACTCGCAAGAAGACGCACGTCGAATTCCGCACCAACAAGATCCACGGGAAGTACTTTCGCTTTTCGGGGGCCGTGGAACGGGGAGCAGGCCACAAAGACGGCGATCCGGATTACCTGCGCCTGGTTGGAGATGTGGAAGTCGTAAGCAGTAAAGCCGACAGCGGTGGGGAAGCTATCCGGTTGGTGCGGGTGCTCTTAAAATCCTTCGGTAAGTCCGAGAGAGTGGAAAACTGAAGCATGGCTGATATCCATCCTTTTCGCGCGCTCCACTATAACCCCGCCCAGGTCACGGACCTTGGGGCGGTGGTGACGCAGCCTTACGACAAAATCTCGGGGGAGATGCAGGCGCGTTACTATGGCCTGAGCCCGCATAACCTGGTGCGTATTATCCGTGGGCGCGCTCGCCCGGAGGATACTCTCACGGACAACGTCTACGTGCGTTCGGCGCGCGACCTTCGCGAGTGGATTCAGAGTGGCGCCCTGGTCTCTGAGTCCGAGCCGGCAATTTACCCTTACACCCAGGAGTACGAAGTGCCGGGACAGCGCGGCCTCCGCAAGCAACGGCGCGGCTTCATCGCCTTGCTGCGCCTGGAAGATTACGCGGCGCGGGTTGTGCACCGGCACGAGGAGACGCTGTCGGGCCCCAAGACGGATCGCCTGGAATTACTCAAGGCCACGCGCGCGCACTGCGGCCAGATCTTCATGCTCTACAGCGACCCCGCGGGCCAGGTGGAAAATCTGCTGGGCGCGGCGGCGTCCGAACCAGCCTGGGAACAAGTGAGGGATGAGCACGGCACGGAACACACCGTGTGGCGCATGGCCGATTCGAAGGCCGTCGCCGAGGTGGTCGAGGCGATGCGCAACACGCAGCTCGTCATCGCCGATGGGCACCACCGCTATGAGACGGCCCTCGCCTATCGCGACCACTGCCGCGCCCTCAGCCCGCCGGACAACCGGGCGGAATTCGTGATGGCGACATTTGTTCGGATGGAAAGCGCCGGCCTCACCATCCTGCCCACGCATCGCCTGGTGCATGGCCTGACGAGTTTTGATTGGACAAAATTCGCAAACGAGGCGCGCGCGATTTTCGATTGGGAAACGGTCGCGGTGCGGCCCCCGGCCGGCGGATGGGCGGTGCGGGTCCTGGCCAAGCTGGCGGAAGCAGGCCGCGAGCGGCCGGCACTGTTGGCGTATGCGGGGCCGGGCAAGCTGGCGTTGCTGCGCCTGCGCCCGGATTTCGATCTCGACGCCGCGCTGGCGGACCTGGTTCCCGCACTGCGCCGGCTCGATGTCGTCCTGCTGCACCGGCTCGTGCTCGAGCGGTTGCTCGGCATCGATCGGCAGGCCGTGCGCGAGGAAAGAAATCTGTCGTATGTCCGCGAGACGGAACTTGCGGCTCAGCAGGTCGAGCAGGGCAACGGACAGGTTGCCTTCCTGCTCAATCCCACGCCGGTCGAGGCCGTCCGCGATTGCGCGCTCGCCGGCTGCGCCATGCCGCAGAAATCCACTGACTTCTATCCTAAGCTGTTATCTGGATTAACGATTTATTGGTTGGATAATGCTGCGGGGATGTGACGGCTTCCGGTCTTCCGCGGTATTCCGAACTGCGCGCAATGGGCCGGAGGGTTTCTAACCTGCATGTTTGGCGATCCTCGCCAGCATCTTGGGCCCGTTGTCCTCCGAAAGGGCGGGTCAACACGGCCCCGGCGCACTGCCGGGCTACCCCGTACGATTTCCCCCACCCGGACGTTTTGTCTATTCCCAATCCTGCCCACTCAGGTTCATCATGGAAAGGGGATGGCTATAAGTCTGGGCAGAACGTCAGCGCGAGTGAATTTCCCCGCTGCTGGAGGTGATTGCGTAGTGTCAACATTCAGCGAAGTCTTTCGGGTCGCCGACGTCCGTCTTGAGTCGCTCGCAGCGCTCGCGGAACCCACGCGTCCCTTGCCTGCGATCTTCGAGACGGCGGAGAAGAATCCCGGCCTCGACGTGGAGGACGCGGCTTCGCTGCTGGCCTGGGCGCGCCAGCCCGAGCGTCGTGCGGAAATCCACGCGGCGGCACAGCGGGTGCGCCAGCGCCTGGCTCGGCCGACCGTCGAGTTCGTCATCCCGGTTTATCTCACTAGCTTCTGCGAAAATGAGTGCCTCTACTGCGGCTATCGCCAGAGCAACGCGCTGGCGGAGCGCGTGCGGCTGAGCCTGGACGAATTCAACCGCGAGCTCAACCTGATTCTCTCCTGGGGTCACCGGCAGATTGAGCTGGTACTCTCGGAAGACCCCGAGTTCGGCCCGGAAGTGCTGGCCCCTTACGTGGAGTTGACACGGCAGAAGCTCGACGGGTTGGGCGGCGGCGTGGTGGGCCTCTGCTCGCCGGTTTATGAGCGTGAGGATTACGTGCGCCTGGGCACGGCCGGCCTGGATTGGGTGGTCGAGTGGCAGGAAACTTATCACCAACCGCACTTCGACCGCTGGCACGTCATAGGCTCGCCCAAGCGGGATTTCGAATTTCGTCTCGATTTGTGGGACCGCGTCATCGCGGCGGGCATCAAGAAAATCGCGCTCGGCGCACTGCTCGGCCTCTACGACTGGCGCTACGACGCGCTGGCCGCCATCGAGCACGGGAATTATCTGCGGCGCACCTACGGTATTGAGCCATACGCCCTGGGCATCCCCCGCTTGAAGCCCGCGCGCGGCGTGCTGGCGTCGCAAAAGGCATCGCGCTTTACCGTCTCGGATGACGACTACCGCCTGATCCTGAACCTCTATCACCTCGCCTTCCCCCACTCGCGCCTTTTCTTCAACACCCGGGAGAACTACGAAATGAATGTCTCCATGGTGGGCGCCGGCGATCTCTTCACCGTGGACTGTGACACATTCCCGGGCGGCTACCTGCGCCACGAGACGCCGGGCCAGTTCTCAACCCATGGCTTTCCCCACCGGCGCGAGGTCGTGCGCGTGCTCGCCGGCCGCGGCCTGGCGAGCGCGTACCTTGAGCCCGAGACGCCGCTTCCCCCGGGCGAATCGCCGGCCCCAGCTTTGCCGCATGACAAGTCAAAATGGCTTGCGGAACACGCGCAGATCCGCGCGGGCCTTGAGGATTGGCAAGCGATTCTCGCCGGCCTGGCCTTTCACAGCGAAGAAGCGGATACGGAGCAGCAGGCGGCCCGCGTGGCGCTACGCACGACGATGCAATTCTTCAAGACCTTCGTTATCGACCATTGCCGCCGCGAGGAAACCGGCCTGTTCAGGACCTTCGCGCCGTCACAGCCCCAGGCGCTTCGCGCCGCGCATGAACGCCTGGCGATTGATCTGGACAAGTTCGAAAGGCAAATGGCCTCCTACGAGCTTTCGGGCGATCCCAGTGTGCTGCTTACGGTGGGAGAACGCGTCATTCGTGAACTGACGGCACATCTCGCGACCGAAGAGGAGATGGCAAGATAGCAGCCAGTTGTGCGTCGTCAGACCTTTGATGCACGCCTGCGGCGACCTTGACCCCGGCTCCCAGCTCGCAAAAGGCGTGGTGTCTCATGACAGACCCGCCGCCGCTATAAATGGAAATGTGGGCTTACGGAAAATCATTTGTGGGGCATCGTCGTACCNNATGTTTAGGGGGAGAGCAGGAAGAGCTTCCTTTTACAATTAGGGGGTAGACATGGGAACCATAAAGGAACCTAGGAACGAATCTGATAAAGCGACACTCGCCCGCATCAAGAAAGAAATGGCGCAGCCCCGCATCGCCAAGTCCGCGAGAAAGGAGGCGTGAAGCAGACAAGCCCCGCAGTGGCCGCGTCATAACCGTTAGTCGCCGCAGCTACTTCTTTGAAAGCTCACGTTCGAAACGCCCTTCGACCTCTTCACGACTCAGGTTGGTTTCTGCTTTGTTCAATAGGATCGAATAAACGACTTCGTTACCTTCGATCTGAGCGGTGATAAACGTGGCGTCCATTAGTTCGTCGTGACTGAATTTCACTTTTTTGCCGTCTGCAAATGTTCTAATCCACTCGTTGTCTGGCATTTTCGTTACCTCGCAAACTTCAAGCGTAGGAGACGCCTCCAGATTCTCGGTGAAGGGGGCGGAGCGAGCATAGGCCGCTCCGATCAGCCACAGACGTGACAACGGCAAGAGTGCTTGAGGCAGTCTAGGCTAAGGGCACGACTGCCGAATCAGCTCGTCTACCCTACAGATCGAAATAAGTATGCGCTTGGACTCACTCTTCAGGCTTCCGCGACGACGGTGGTGGTCATGCAAGCAAGTCTCAAGCTCCATCATTTCTGATTTTAAGACTCTGCGCAAGAATTCGCAAGCGACCTCATTTTAGCTAACAGCCTGTATAACCGAGGGCAGTCAATCACATAGAACCTGAGCCACGGCCAGGCCCTGGGCGTGAGCTACCGGCAGGCGAAGCGGCTATGGAAGCAGCGGTATTAGGAGGAAGGTGTGGCGGGTCTGAAGCACCGCAGCGCCGGGCGGCGGTCGAACCGAGCGTACGCGGACAGGTTTCGGCGAAAGATTTTGGAGCGGGTGCGGGAGAAGTACGGCGGGCCAGTCGGGGAGCGCTTCGGGCCGACGCTGGCGGCGGTGGTGCGGCATAAAGCGTGTAAAGGCCTAAAGAAAGAGAGGGCGGTTGAATACTCCTGAAGTGATATACCGCCTTTGGGGAAAGAACTCAAATCACCGAGGATGTACTCTGCATTCGTAGGTCACGCCGACACACTCCAGCCCGTGATCCAGGCCAGCGCCAGTCAGGCCTCGGTAAGTCTCCCGCCCTCCGTGATGGAAGCTGGTCCGCTAATCCCCCAGAACTTTTTCAACTTGGCCGATCTTCTTCTGGACCTTGCCGGCCGTCTTCTCATTGCTGCCTTCGTTTACCAGACTTGGATTATTGGTAGCTTTTCCCACCTTCTCCTTGATCTTGCCCTTCACTTCGTGAAACTTACCTTTCACTTCGTCCTTAGTACTTGGTTTCATATCACCCTCCTGCTTAAAAGTCTTGAAGTACTTGTTTGGGTTGTTTGGCCTTGGCATCGTTAATCTTCCGCTAGCCTGATTTCCGAAATATCAAATAACATTCTCGCTCGCATCCACCACACGCTGAGAGTAACCCCCGCTTTGAAAAGCAGGGGTCACCGCCCAGGTCCGGACAATCGAAAATGTCAGACCCTATGGCTGACGGGGAAAACCCTTGGACGGCATCAATCCCAGTAGGGCTTGTAGCCATAGTACCCGTAAAGCGTGGATCCCCAAGCGGGGTCTGCCATGTTTGGCCAGTTGCTCTTGTCAAATCCTGGCGCCTTCTTCAAGAGTTCCTTGTCGGCGTTGAGAACAAGCTTCTTCCCGACCGTATCGACCCCAAAAGCCTGCCAGGGAATGGCGAACAGTTTGTCGCCCATACCCAGAAAACCGCCGAACGACAATACGGCGTAGGCGACCCGCCCTCGATCCAAGTCGATCATGATCTCCTCGATCTTGCCCAAGTCTTCGCCTTGGTGGTTCACCACCTTGTCACCCTTCAAACTACTCCCGGAGAGCACTAGCCCAAAAGTCTTCGCTGGTTGCATTTGCGTCATGGCAATTCTCCTTCATGTTTCGAGGCTGGGCTGGGGGTAGCGGCTTATCGCCGACGTCTAACCGAAGGAGACGAGTATCGGCTCGCCTCTGCACCCAGCGACCTTTTACATGATATTTCCCTCGGCGATTTACTGTCTGTTCAGAGTTGACCAAACCCCTGAGCTAAATGGCACAGCACTACGTCCGATCAATGGATGGTAGGGTTACGCCCGACGTGAAAAACAGTGCGGCCGTAGGCAAAGCTTACGGTTAGCGTCACATCCGTCGCCTGCTCCCCCCGTCCCGAGGAGGCGAAGACCGTAGCCAGCGCCAGAGCTGCCAAAATCAAAGTGGGCGAACGCGGCCGGAGAGCTGGAAGGGCTGATTTTGTATGTCACTCCCCGGGTACTGGTCTCCGGAGCGTTTTCATCGCGTTCACACCCGCATGAATATTGATGAGGGGGACGATCCGAAGATTCGGAGGTACAGCTTAAAATGGAAATGTGGGATGAATTGTGAGGGCTGAATTCTTCATAGCAAAAATGCTTTTAGTTGACAATGCATACTTGGTGATTACCCGTTCACCTCAACCGCGCATTCCAACACGGGAAACGTCCTTTCCCCGGCATTTATGATTATTCCCGAGTCTCGCACTCCGCCTCCAAGGTGGCGCCGAGGCCGCCCGGGTCACAGCGTGTGCGGCACATTCCTTACGGGTTCGAGCGCTTTTTCAGCGGGATGCGAATCAAAACGTGGGCGATGATGGCGAATGCCGCGAGCGAAATCCATCCGCCCCAGCGGGCGACGAAGGGGAAAACGTCCTGGCCGGTGAAGATGTGGGTAATCGACTTGACGCCGGCGAGGAAGAGCGTGGCGAGAAGAATGCCGGTGATGGCTTCGCCGGCGATAAAACCTGAGGCGAGCAAGGTGCCGCGCTCCTCGAATTTCGCTTTCTCGTCACCGGAAAGATTGCGGCGCGCGGCCCACTGGTCAGCAAGCCATTTCATGACGCCGCCCAGGAAAATCGCGCCGGTCGTTTCAAGCGGCAGATACATGCCGACCGCGATGAGCATCGGTGAGGGCGCTTCGATCATCACCAAGGAGACGCCGAACAAGCAACCGATCAGGAGCAGTCCCCAGGCCATCTGCCCACCCACAATGCCCTGCGCGAGCTGGGCCATCAATCCGGCTTGCGGTGCGGGCAGTAGCTTGCCGCCGATGCCGCCGCTCGCGAGATTCGCTTCGTGCAGCGCGATGATGGGCAGCAACAGGAAGAAGGAGACCGCGACGACGCTTAGTATTTCCACCACTTCCATTTTCCAGGGAGTTCCGCCGAGCAGGTAACCGGCTTTCAGGTCCTGAATGAGGCTGCCGGAAACGCAGCAGGCGCAGCAGACCACCGACGCCACGCCCAGCACGGCGGCGACGCCGCCCAGGCCCTTGACCCCGATGACGACCATCATGATGGCCGCAATCACCAGGGCCGCGAGGGTAAGCCCGGAAACGGGCTGGTTCGACGATCCCACCAGTCCCACGAGGTAGCCGCCCACGGCGGAGAGAAAGAAGCCGCTCAGGGTCATGACCACAGCCGCCACCAGCGCCGCGCCCCAACTGTGCGCGAAGTAGTAATAGATGACGGTGATGGGAATCACGAGCGCGGCGATGGAGAGGATGATCCACTTGATGGGGATGTCAATGTCGAGCCGCGTGCGCGCCGCGGTGCCTTCGCCCGTCGCTGCCGAGGCCTGGAATGCGCCTTTGATGGAGCGCAGGATCGATTCGCGCATACTGTAGAGTGTATAGACCGCGCCTACCAGCATCGCGCCCACCGCAATCGGACGCACCACATTGTACCAGACCGTGTAACTCACCAAGTCCCAAGGCGCCGTGCCGCCCGTGGTCGCGCCAACTCGGTGCGGCAGTTCAGGGTCAATAAACAGAACCAACGGAATTAAGACCAGCCAGGCAATTACCCCGCCGGAGAAATTGATGGCCGCCAGGCGCAACCCGATGATATAGCCAATACCGATCAGGGCCGGTGAGGCGGAAGGCGTGGCGCAGGCAATGCCACCGGTGTAGGGAACCTCGCCGAGCAATTCCTTCTGATAACCGAAGTAGCGCACCACGGATTTGGGGAAATTCCAGAAGAAGCTGACGGAGTCCTGAAAAAGCTGGAAGCCCTTCTCATCCTTGAGGAGTTGAAGCAGTGCTCCCAGGCCCATCGCGCCGAAGATGTATCGGGGCGCGTCGGTGGAGGCCTGCTGCCCGGCCTTGACGATTTCGGCGCTGGCGGTGCTTTCCGGAAACGGCAGGTCCGACTCCACGCAGAGTGGCCGGCGCAAGATAATGATGAAGAAAACCCCCAGCAGGCCGCCCGCCAGCAGAATCAGCGTGCCCGTCCAGAAGTGGCTACGGAGATCTGTCCAGAGGCGCTGCCCACCTACGTTGACCATCAGGAAGGCGGGTATGGTGAAGATGGCGCCCGCCACCAGCGCCTCACCCACAGAGGCGGCGGTGCGTGTCAGGTTCTGCTCCAGCACGCCCCCGCGGAAGAAGGGAAGACGAAAGAGCGCAATGGCGATCACCGCGGCGGGAATGGTGGCCGCTACCGTCTGCCCGGCTTTCATGCCCAGATAGGCGTTGGCCGCGCCAAAAACCGCCGCCATGATGATGCCGGCGAGAACTGCTTTGAGTGTGAACTCACGCTCGGTGGAATCGTGAGGGACGAACGGTTTGAAGTCGGGCATAGGAATATAGTCCAAGGTTGAGTGTTGAAAGTTGAAAGAGGTCAGTGAATCGTTGCACAGCTTCGTCCTTGAAACAGGACTAAGGGGCCAGTCCACCCCAGAAGGGCTTCTCGGCCCCCTCAACCTTCGACCTTCAACTTTCAACCCCTAATCTGCTGTTCACTTCCCCAACAACTCCAAATACCTTCCCACCGCCTCAATTCCCCGATAGAAATTGGGAATATGGAATTTCTCGTTGGGGGCGTGCAGGTTGTCGTCGGGCAGGCCGAAGCCCATCATGACGCTGGGAATCTTCAGGCAGCGCTGGAAGGTGCCCACGATGGGAATGGAGCCGCCCGAGCGCATGAACACGGTCTTTTTCTTGAAGACCTGTTCCATGGCTTCGGCACCCGCAGCGATCCACTCACTGCCGGTGTCCACCACCGAGGCCGGCGCGGAGCTGAGCAGGCGCACGGAAGTCCGGATGCCCTTGGGCGTGATCTTCTTCACGTAGGCCGAGTACAGTCGAAAGATTTCTTTCGGATTCATGTCCGGAACGAGGCGCATGCTGATTTTCGCAGTCGAGACCGCGGGGATCACCGTCTTGGCGCCTTCCCCCGTGAAGCCGCCCCGGAAGCCGTGGACTTCCAGCGTGGGCCGCGACCACAGGCGCTCGAGCACGGAGAAGCCTTTCTCTCCGACTAAAGCCGTCGC
>PMYF01000914.1:12817-13333 GCA_003171295.1 Acidobacteriota bacterium
CAGTTCCCGTGTGGTTGGCTTCTTCACGCGCTTGTAGAACCCGGGGATAAGTATCTTGCCGTCGGGCCCTTTGAGTTTGTTGATCATCTCCGCCAGCGCCTGCATGGGATTGGGGGCGGCCCCGCCGTACATTCCCGAATGCAGGTCGTGCGCCGCGGCGCGTGCTTCAAGCTCCGTGTAAACGAGGCCGCGCAGGCCGGTGGTGAGGGTGGGGAGCCCCGGCGCAAACATTTCGGTATCGCAAACCAGCGCCGCGTCAGCCTTCAGCCGGTCAGGGTGTGCCGCTACGTATTCGTCAATGTGCTCGCCACCGACTTCTTCTTCGCCCTCAAGCAGGACTTTGACATTAATGGGCAGCTTGCCTTCCGTTTTGAAGAAGCCTTCCAGGGCCTTGCAGAGCAGATAAACCTGTCCCTTGTCGTCCACCGCGCCGCGTGCATAGATGTTCTGGTTCCGGATGGTGGGCTCGAAGGGCGGTGAGACCCATTCCTCCAACGGGTCGGCGGGCTGCACGTC
>PMYF01000914.1:13407-13838 GCA_003171295.1 Acidobacteriota bacterium
AGGTGCCGTTCACGATTCGACTGGTAGTATTCGAAGAGTGCTGTGCTCATAGTCCTCCTGTCCTCTCCCCAGGTTCACCTTCTCCTGCTCGTGGCAGGGAAGGCCGCGGCGGCTCGCGGGCCGGGCGCTCTGATGCGAAGGGGCCAGTCTACACTTCCGCTCGCGGGGCGTCAATTTCAGGAACAAGGCGGCAGTTGAGGGTTGAAAGTCGGTTTCCCTTGAGTTCGACCTTAAACCCCTCCGGGGGGGCGCGACTGGCTTTCCGCTTCTGGCAAGGAGCGCAGCGTAGGTCGCTGATATAATGGTCTAAGAATGGGCGGACTGAACTCTGTGATCATTGCCGGAGGCGGGCTGGCGGGTAGTGAAGCGGCGTGGCAACTCGCCGAGCGCGGCGTGGCCGTGACACTTTACGAGATGCGGCCGGCGCGCCC